>CAXTSA010000495.1:0-2005 GCA_964246755.1 uncultured Acidobacteriaceae bacterium | reverse complement strand
ACCACGTACCCGGCCGATGCGATGGAGCTGTATTCAAACGGCTGCCTCCCCACCCGACAGATGGCCGTGCAGTCCTCCTTCGATAGGTTGACTTCGAGGGGACGATGTAGATACAGAGAAGTCGATCTACCAAAGTGGCACGGATGGGTACTGCGAAATTGCACTGTCGGAAATTTTGCCTGTATCGCTGGCAGTTCCCCACCTCCCGGCTGGTTGCAGGTCACGCCGTGGATTTTTTGGTGCGGTGCAATGAAGTGCCGCGGTCAGGTTCGCCAATCACGTCTAACCGCCATGGCCGCGGCTGTACAGGACCACATCCCAACCCGGGAGCTTACACCCGAGCAAAAACAGGCGCTGTTACGCGAGGCCGACCCTGAGCCTCTGACTGCGGCGAACGCGGCAGCCGGCGAAAGCAAACTCTGGCGGCCGCGTCGCGTCTTGATCACCCCGGACGCCTTTGCCACCCCGCCCGGCGGCAACGTTGTGGTGCGCGCCGATAGGTTCGGCGCCGAGGTGATCCGCGTCAAGAGCAACCAGCTTCGCGGGCTCACCGACCCGGTTCCCAAAGACGCCCCACCCGACAGCAAAGCCGCGCAACGAGCCTACGCGCAGGCTAAAACGTCCCTCGCCATCGGGGTCTCTCCGCCTTCCGCGCGCAAGCTGCAGCCCATCCCGCCATCGGCCGACTGGCAGTTCCACCTTGCCCAGGGCTGCCCGGCACACTGCCAGTACTGCTATCTGGCGGGTTCTCTCAGCGGACCGCCGGTCACGCGTGTCTACGCCAATCTGCCGGAGATCCTCGACAATCTCCCCACTTACCTCGGCACCGGCAAGATCACCTCTGCATCGCGTGATCGCGCGCACGAAGGCACGACCTTTGAGGCTTCCTGTTACACGGATCCGCTCGGCATTGAGCACCTTACGGGAGCGCTGGCTGCGTCGATCCGCTTCTTCGGCCAGTGGGACGCGCCTGTCCAACTTCGCTTCACCACCAAGTTCGACGGTGTCGGTTCGCTGCTCAGCCTGGCCCACAACGGCCGCACCCGCGTGCGCTTTTCCGTGAACGCGGCGAGCGTGGCGCGCGGCTTTGAAGGAGGCACCGCAAACGTGACCCAGCGCCTCGCCGCGCTTCGCCGCATGGCACAGGCCGGCTATCCGGTCGGCCTCACGGTGGCGCCTATTATGCCGGTCGAAAACTGGCAGGCTGAATACCAGCATCTGCTCAGCAGCGTCGCTGAGGCGCTGAACGACATCCCCAATCCCGACCTCACCGTTGAGTTGATCACGCACCGCTTCACGCCCGGCAGCAAAGACGTTCTGCTGAGCTGGTATCCGAAGACCACACTCGATCTCGACGAAGGAAATCGCACGCAGAAGCGCAACAAGTTCGGCGGCTTCAAGTATGTCTATCCCAAAGACCCCATGCGCGAAATGCGCGCGTGGTTTGAAGCCGCCATCGCCAGAACACTGCCTGCCGCCCGGATTCTTTACTGGACGTGAGGCCCTAAGGGATCTCTGATCAAAGATGCCCCCGGGAACGTTTCATTTCTCTTGTTGTCATTCCCGCAGGGAATCTGCGGTTTGTTCAGGCCCGCAAACTTTCTAAGGACTTGATCAGAGCTTTCCTGGAGCGACATAGCCCAGCTGCTGCAGCAAGAACGCCGTAAGCTGGAACGGATGAATCGCTTTTCGCCGGTGCTCCTCATCGTAAGCGCAACTTTGATCGCGTCGGCGGTCTCGCCACTGACCGCGCAAAAGCACGGCCCCGCCCCGATGTCCGAGGCCAAAGCCGGTCTGGTCACGCGCGAGATCACGCCCACCGCCCGCCGCAACTGGCGCGGTGCTCCGGACCACATACTGCACGTCACGGTCTGGTACCCCGCTGCGGACACGGCGATCGAAACGCCGCAGATCATCGGTGCGCCGGACAAGCCTCTCTTTGAGGCTGGGAAAGCAATGCCGCATGCGCCGTTTGCGCCCTCGCTGGAACCGTTTCCGCTCATCC
>CAXTSA010000494.1:0-2013 GCA_964246755.1 uncultured Acidobacteriaceae bacterium | reverse complement strand
CATCGGCCTGGAACACGTGCGGGTTTGGCACGTGAACGATGCCAAGGCGGCGCGGGGCTCGAAGCTGGACCGGCATGAGCACATTGGCGAGGGGATGATTGGGGCGGGGCCGTTTCGGCGCCTGCTGAACGACGGGCGGTTCGCGCACTGCGCGTTTATCGCGGAGACGCCGGTGGATGAGCCGGGCGATATTGAGAAGAACGTGCGGGTGCTGCAAGGGCTGTATGCGCTTGGGGCCAAGTAGAATGAAGGTCGCTATGGAAGACACAGAGAACAAAGACGCGCGCTACAATCCCTCTGAACTGGAGGCGAAGTGGGGCGAGCGCTGGGCCGCGGACCCGGAGCTGTACGCGACTGAGCCGGCCGGCAGCGGCAAGCCGAAGTATTACGTGCTGGAGATGCTGCCGTATCCCTCGGGGCAGCTGCACATGGGGCATGTGCGTAACTACGCGATCGGCGACGCGCTGGCGCGCTACAAGTGGATGCAGGGGTATAACGTGCTGCACCCGATGGGGTGGGACGCGTTCGGGCTGCCGGCTGAGAATGCGGCGATCAAGAACGCGACGCCGCCGCGCGAGTGGACGCTGAAGAACATCGCCGCGATGAAGCGGCAGATGCAGCGGCTGGGCTTCGGCTACGACTGGCGCAACGAGATCACGACCTGCCTGCCCGAGTACTACCGCTGGAACCAATGGTTTTTTATCCGCATGTACGAGCGCGGGTTGGCGTATCGCAAGCAGAGCAAGGTGAACTGGTGCCCGTTGTGCGCGACGGTGCTGGCGAACGAGCAAGTGGTGAACGGCTGCTGCTGGCGGCATGACGAGCAGACGGTGGAGCTGCGGAACCTGGAGCAGTGGTTCCTGCGCACGAGCGACTATGCGCAGGAGCTGCTGGACGGGCTGGACTCGCTCGACGGCTGGCCGGAAAAAGTGCGCACGATGCAGCGCAACTGGATCGGCCGCAGCGATGGCGCGGAGGTGCAGTTCAGCGTGGCGGAAGGAGTGCGCGCGGGCGAGGGGAAGACGATTGAGTCGGGCGATGGCGCGACCTGGACGGGCGAGAAGATCGCGGTGTTCACGACGCGCATGGACACGATCTACGGCGCGACCAGCGTGCAGCTTGCGCCCGAGCATGCGCTGGTGCTGGGTTGGGCGCAGACGGATATGGCGCTGAGGACGCAGGTGGACGCGATGCTGGAGCAGCAGCGGGCAGCGCGCGAGGCTGGCGACATGGCGGTGATGGAGAAGCATGGGGCGTTTACCGGGCACTATGCGCGCAATCCGTTTACGGGGGAGCTGTTGCCGGTGTGGATCGCCAACTACATCCTGGCGGATTACGGGACTGGCGCGATTATGAGTGTGCCGGCGCACGACGAGCGGGATTGGGAGTTTGCGGGGAAGTATGGCCTGCCGGTGCGCGCAGTAGTCGAGGTGCCGGGCACGGAGAATGCGCTGCCGGTGCTGGCCGATGCCGACGAGGGCGCGGTGCTGGTGAACTCCGGGCCGTGGAGCGGGCTGGGATGCGCGGTCGCACGCGAGCAACTCAGCGCGGAGGCGGAGCGCGGCGGGTTCGGTCGGGCGACGGTGACGTATCGGCTGAAGGACTGGGGCGTGAGCCGCCAGCGCTACTGGGGGACGCCGATCCCGATGCTGTACTGCGAGGCGTGCGGCATTGTGCCGGTGCCCGAGAGCGAGCTGCCGGTGCTGCTGCCGGAGAAGATCACGATCACGCAGCAGGGCGGCTCGCCGCTGGCGCAGGTGCCGTCATTTGTGAATGCAAGCTGCCCGAAGTGCGGGGGAGCGGCGCGGCGCGAGACCGACACGATGGACACGTTTGTCGACTCGAGCTGGTACTTTTACCGCTACACCAGCGCACGGGATTCGATTGCTCCGTTTAGCCAGGAGGCGGCGGCTTACTGGTTTCCGATCGATCAGTACATCGGCGGTGTGGAGCACGCGATTCTGCACCTGATCTATTCGCGTTTCTGGACGAAGGTGATGCGCGACATGGGGC
>CAXTSA010000493.1:1409-2029 GCA_964246755.1 uncultured Acidobacteriaceae bacterium | reverse complement strand
CTAGCGAACGCCACCTCCTCGGGATGCGAGCGCAAGCGGCTTTTTTGTCATTCCCGAAGGGAATCTGCGTTTCTCGCAGGTAGTACCCGGGGAAGGCCTTACCGAGCCTTCCGCACCGGCTTTCTCATCCCAGCTTCCACGACTGCAGGCGCGGGCGGCATCCCCCTTACGCCGCTCTTCTCATCCATCCAGCCATCCAGCAGGCTTTTGCGAAAACGCCAGCGGTTTCCCAGCTTAAAGGCCGGCACAAACCCTTCCGACGCATAACGATACAGCGTATCGCCGCTGATCCCCAGGTATTCGGCGGCCTGCCGGATGTCCATTACCTCACGAACCGCGACCTGCCCCTGTGTTCCAGTCATACTTCCTCCTGCCTCTCGAGGCATCTTCCGGATTTGTCCCTGTGCACACCCCTTCTACCCGGTTCTCTCCGCCGAGACAAGCCCCAATGCATGCAATTGCCGGAAGACACCCGCAAAGGTCGCTTTCTCGTCATCAACTCCAAAGCCAACCCCCGGCCGCGCCCTACGCTTCTGGGGAGTGCGCAACGGCATTGCGGGCGCCCAGTTCCGAACGCGCAGCCTGCTGCCACCACGTCGATTGCGGCTCCTCGCCCGCCC
>CAXTSA010000493.1:0-1399 GCA_964246755.1 uncultured Acidobacteriaceae bacterium | reverse complement strand
ACCTCGGTCGGCTTGCCGGGCGTCGGCAGCCATAACCGCCAGCCCTCGCTCGCCGCAATGGCCGACAAGCGCTCGATCGGCTCCCGCCATCCATGCAAGGCCAGGTTGAACAATCCCCAGTGAATCGGGAACAGCGGCCCCGCTCTTTCCGGTCCGCCCATCTGCCGGTAAGCCTCCGCGGCTCCATCCGGCCCCAGGTGGATCGACGCCCACAAGGGGTGGTACGCCCCGATCTCCAGCAGGGTTAGATCGAAGCGCTCGTACTGCTCGGCGATCTCGGCAAAGCCCGGCCAAATACCGGAATCGGCGCCGTAGTACACCCGGTGTTTCGGCCCTTCGAACACGAACGCCGCCCACAGCGTAGAAAGCCGGTCCCAGGCCGTCCGCCCCGAGAAGTGACGCGCCGGCCACGAAGCCACCCGAACACCCTGCCCGAGCTCCACGCCTGCGATCTCCGTGCTCTGCGTCCAATCCAGCTCCTGTATCCTGTCCGCGGACACCCCAAAGCCGCGCAGCCGCTTGCCTACACCCAGAGAAGTAATCCAGCGTGTCCGCGCCGTCGCATTCAGGCGGCTCAAACGCGCCACCGTGTCCGCCCCCAGGTGGTCATAGTGGTCATGCGAGATCAGAACCGCATCCAGTTCGGGCATCTCGTGCAGCGGCAAGGTCGGCGGAAAAAATCGCTTCGGCCCCATAAACGAGAACGGGCTGGCCCGCTGCTCCCAGACCGGGTCCACCAGCACGCGCACCCCGTCAATCTCCAGGAGGAAGGCCGAGTGCCCGAACCAGGTCACGCGCAACCCGCTCGGCGAGGGTGTGGCGTATTCCGCAGCATCGGTCCGGAACGGTCCCACCGGTGACTTCGGCTCCGTTTCCTTGCGATTGCTCATGTAAAGCGGCAACACCTTCAACATCAGCCCCAAACCGCCCAGTTGTGTGGGCACGGGATTTTCGAACTTGTTCCCGTGCTTTTCCGCTCGCTTCAAAAACGACATCTGTGTCCCTCACGCAACCCTCTACAAGGTACCGCCCTGCACACGAAAGCCCCGCGAGTGCGGGGCTTGTGTGCATAAAACATGAAGTTACTTTGTAAAAATCTGCGATCCAGGCGTTTTGCCTTCATTGTCATGGATGCGATTCTGCGCGCGTTTCGCGCTTTCCATCGCCTCATGGTCTGCATGGTCCAACGAGGTCTCGGTGACCTCTGTAGCCTGCCCGCCTGTTGTCTCCACCGACTCATGGGACGGCCGTGCCGGAGTTTTTGTCGAATCAAGACCTGATGCCATAACTCACCTCACCTTGTCAGACGACCCCGTTTCAGCCGAGGTTGGCCGCCTCGCGCGAAACTTCGCCCGGCTTACACTGGGTCCAACATGTCCCGATCTTCCCTCCGTGCGAG
>CAXTSA010000492.1:0-2031 GCA_964246755.1 uncultured Acidobacteriaceae bacterium | reverse complement strand
TTCCGTCTCACAAAAGAAGGCCTGAGACGAATGCTGAGGGCCAGTAAAGCAGCCGTCAGCCAAGTAAGAATATAGCATATGCCGGGTCCATGCAGCCCTGCGTCGATTGCCGAAGTCTGCCGGCAGGTTTAAATGGATGCCATCTCAGCAAATGCGAATGGGGCAGCTTCCGGCAACTCGCGCATGTGCGTCAATACACGCTCGGCGCCGGCCGCCAGCAGTCGATTGCCGTGCCCCGGCACGCAGTGGCTGCCGCCCGTAAAGCCGAAGACACGCATGCCGGCAGCACGCGCGGCGCGTACTCCGGGCTCGCTGTCTTCAATCACCAGGCATTGCTGAACAGGCGTGCGCATCCACCCGGCGGCGAAGATAAATACGTCCGGCGAGGGCTTGCCCGAGGCGACCGAATGCGCGCTGACGATGTGCGGCGCGAAGAACTCGTAGAGTCCCACGAAGCGCAGTCCCTGCTCCAGTTTGTTGGGCGCGCTGCTGGAGGCGACAATTTTGGGCGAACGAATCTGCTCGATGACTTCAGCCGCCCCCGCAATCGCCCGCAGCTCACTTGAAAACGCGAGCGTCACCCGCTCCTTCATCGCGGAAAAGTATGCGTCGGGCACCGGCCGGCCCCAGTCGCGCTGCACCTCCGCGAGGATCTCCCGCTCCGGACGCCCGGCGAACCGGCGCACCACGTCCTCCGGTGTGATCGGGTAGCCGAGCCGCGTCAGCTCTTCGCTCACGGCCGTACACACGATGATCTCGCTGTCGACCAGCACGCCATCACAATCAAAAATTAAAAGCTCGGGTCTCGTTCCTGTTTCGTCGGCAAAACTGTGCATACTTCAGATATTGTCTCTTACCGTGAAGCTTTCGCAATCGATTCTCGCGATTTCTCTCCTCGCGCTCACCGGCTGCGGTCCCAGCAGGTATGTGCCAAGCGCGTGGCGGGCGCAGGTGCCCGCGGCCACGCGTGCTCTGGCGAACCCTCTGCCGTCGAACACAGCCAACATAGCAGGCGGGAGCGAAGCCTATGAACTCTACTGCTCCAGCTGCCACAGCGCCGATGGCCTGGGCCGCCGCAACCGGCCCAGTCTGCGCACCGAACGCGTCCGCGGCGAAACCGACGGCGAAATCTACTGGATCCTGCTGAACGGCAGCAAGGGCCACGGAATGCCGGCCTGGCGCTCGCTCGGCGACACCAGCCTGTGGCAGCTCGTCGAGTACATCCGCTCCATGCCGCCTGAGCCTCCACGCTGAAAATGCACGTACACTTGGTTTCGATCGCTCGATGGGGGAGGCCGGCGCCATGGGACATTTCGAGGCATTAGAGCAAGCCAGCGGCGGCGGCGAGGCGCGCCTGCGCGAGCTCGAGGAGAAACACAGACGCGTGCAGGGGTGGCTCGCGGAAGCGGGTTACGACGGGGTGCTGCTGAGCCGTCACGAAAACGTCGCGTGGATAACCGCCGGACAGGTGGAGGCGCGGGTCGGCATCCTGAGCGAGACCGGCGTCGTTGCGCTGTTGCTGCTG
Source organism: uncultured Acidobacteriaceae bacterium (assembly GCA_964246755.1). Lineage (GTDB taxonomy): Bacteria > Acidobacteriota > Terriglobia > Terriglobales > Acidobacteriaceae > EB88. The sequence goes on along the minus strand of CAXTSA010000492.1, from coordinate 506 downwards.
CGGGACGGCCGCCGGTTTTTTCTCGCACCGAACAACGAAGCCGACCGGCTTATCGCCGAGGAGCTGCCCGGTCTGGGGTACGAACCCGTTGTGCGGCCCTGGTATGCGCTGGATTTCGCGGCGGAAGCACAGAAGCTGGCCGGCGCAAGGCTGGCCACCGACGTCGCGCTCGGCGTCTCGCCTGGCACGGCAGCCGACGGTTTCCCGGCGACCGGCTTTGCCGCGTTGCGCGCTCCCCTGCTCCCGGCGGAGATTGCTCGCTTTCGCGTGTTGGGCCGGCAAAGCGCCGACGCGGTCACAGAGGTGCTGCTGGCGCTCAGGCCGGGCGTAAGCGAGTACGAAATGGAGGCGCGCGTGGCCGAGCGTCTGCTGCGCGAAGCGGTCTTCCCTTCCGTGCTGCTGATGGCGACCGATGAACGCATCCTGAACTACAAGCACGCGGTCGCGCGAGGGACGAAGCTACGGCGCTTTGGCATGCTGAACCTGTGCACACGGCGCTGGGGCCT
>CAXTSA010000491.1:0-2034 GCA_964246755.1 uncultured Acidobacteriaceae bacterium | reverse complement strand
GAGCTCCGCGCCGGCCTCGCACACCATCTCCAACACCTGGCTGCCCGCCTCCGCAATCCTCAGCCCGAGCTCTACGTCACCGCCGGCGGCCTCCCGCTCCGCTTCACCGGTTTCGAGTGGCCCTTCCACCGCTCCACCTCCGGCTCTGACACCTACATCGTCCACGGCACCGTCCACTTGGCGGACGGCACCCCCAGCCTGCTCCACGCCAAAATCTCCGCCAGCATGACCGTCACCTTCGCTGAGATCGTCGTGGCGCCGGAACAGCCCTACGCCGAAGATTTTATCTACAACGCTATCCGCAAAACCTTCGACTACGGCCAGCTTGAGCTGCTCAAAAGCGGCAACCGCCAGCCCGTCCCGGTCACCACGCGCTATTACTCCCGCTGGGGCAAAAAGTTTCAGTTTACCGACACAACCGATGCTACCCGCGCGGAGTTCCTCGCCCTGAAAACCTTCTGGCTCTCCGGCATCCATGGTGGAAATCAGGGCGCCGGTCAGGCTGGCCCGGCCCCTGTCTGGCTCACCGACCCTCGCGATGCCCAGTACCTTAACACCACCGAACAGCAGCTCGCGAAAGACGCCGAAGCGCTTGCCCAGGCCGGCCTCCTCACGCTCTCGTCCAACGGAGCCTACGCCGCCGCCACCCCTGCCCTGCTCGCCCGCGAGCCTGAGTACCGCGAGCAGCTTACGCAGGCGCTCAATAACCTAAAACCGGCTTTCAACGAGAGTATGCGCGGCGGCCACACCAATATGTAGTCGCACCATGTAGCCGCAACCCAGACGGCAAAGCTCCGCGCGTACGCGCTCAAGACGTACGCGCGCAAGATTTTGCTCGACAGCTAGCGGGGAGGGCTGCCGGCATGGCTCGGCGCGAGCGAATCCGGGGTTTGCACCAGGGAGCGCAGCAGGTTTTCGGGCAGGGTGGCATTGAGGACAGCCCGGTCGTTGTACTGGAGGACGGAGGCGCTGTTGAGGAAGCTTTGCGTGTCGGAGTCGGTGACCTGGGCGGGCAGGTTGTTCTCCGCCAGGCGGCCAAGGCTGAGCAAGCCGGAGAGGGCCTTGGCGGATGCGCGGGCGGCGGTTTCGCCGGGGGCAATTTCTTCGACGCGAAGGCGCAGCGCGCCGGTCCAGCGCAGGGAGGCGACAAAGGTGGCATCGAGCCGGAGGGGCAGGGTGAGACCGAGGATGCGGAACTCGCCATGATCGCCGAACGGCAGCCCGATCTGCCCGAGGCCCCAGGCGAGCGAGAGAACGGGGAGGTCGCGGAAGTGTTCGGTGAGCAGGGTTGGCTCGCTTGAGCCGAAGGGTAGCCACGCGGTGCGGGCTCGGTCGAGCATGGAGTGCAGCTGCTCGGGTGTGGGGGTGTTGCTGATCGCGACCATGCTCCGGGGGAGGATCGCGACGCGGACGGTGCGGCCGTCGTTCGGGATATTGAAGACGGTGCGGCCGTCGTAGACCTCGGTCGAGGTGGAGATGCCGGCCAGGTAGCGGGCGAGGCGGAGCGGATCGAAGCGGCCGGCGAAGACCTCGGAAAAGGCGAGGCCGCTGTTTGGGCCGTTGCTCGAGGGCAGGTGTTCGAGGGCAAAGGCGGCTTCGTTGAGATCGCGTTCAAAGTCGATGCCGGTCTCGTCGATGAATCGCTGGTAGTCGGGGTCGTGCGTGACGGGTTTGCGGTCGAAGTGGGTCGCGGCCCGCAGCGGGCTGAGGTTGAAGTAGAGGATGGCCTGCGATTCCGGCAGGATCCGTGCGGCGAGCGGGGGAGTGCTCTTGCGCCAGAAGAAAAGGCCGCCTCCAAGCGCGAGGGCGGCGACGAGCGCGAGCAGGGCAATGCGTCCACGGGTCCAGCGCACCGGGAAGGCTCCTTTGGGGGAAATCCCCTTGTGAAAGATCAGAGTACGCGAGTCTGCTTAGGGAAGCGCAGGTGCGGTAGCCTGGCGGTCTGGAGCTGCATGGATTTGACACGAGTTGCCGGCTACTTCCAAGTGAATCGGAGGTCTCCGCTGGGGTATCGGCAAGAGCGGAGGATCGGGA
>CAXTSA010000490.1:0-2042 GCA_964246755.1 uncultured Acidobacteriaceae bacterium | reverse complement strand
CTGCTCTTGTAGCCGGAATGTCCAGACCAGCGAACATGCCGAACCATTAGAAATGTGCCTGCGCTTACTCCGGAGACAGGCTGACCACCGGCACCTTCAGGCCTCGGCCAATGACCTCAGCGATCTCCCGAACCGGCACTCCCTCTTCAGCAACCGCGTTGTACCGGCTGCCCGCCTCCCGCTTCTCCAACGCCAGCCTGTAGAGACGGGCGGCATCAAGAACGTGCACCGCCGGCCAGCGGCTGAGTCCATCACCCAGGTACGCCGAGACTCCTTTCTCACGAGCCATTTGAATCAAGAAAGTGATGAGGCCCTGCTTCACCGGGTCGTGGACCTGAGGAAGGCGCACCACCGAAACGTTGACGCCGCGGTCCGCGATGGACATACCGGCTTGTTCCGAAGCTTTCCGGGGATTCGGGTTGTCTGCATCGAAGATGTCTTCGGTCGCGGGCTGACCTGGTGTAGAGCTTCCAATCCCGGTTCCGGAGGTGATGACCAGGGGGCGGTCCGAGCCGGCGAGCGCGTCGCCCATCGCCTCGATGGCGCGCCTGTCCTTTTCGCAATTCTCCACAAACTTCGAGAAGTCGTGGTCGAAAGCACAGTGGATGACGCCGTCCGACTTGGCCGCCCCGCTGCGCAGACTCTCCAGGTCTTCAAGATCCCCGGGATGCACCTCGGCTCCGGCCGCGGCGAGAGATTTAGCGCCCGCATCCGACCGTGTCAGTCCAAATACCTGATGGCCCGCGTGGATGAGTTCCGGAATAATGGCTGTACCGATGAAGCCGGTAGCGCCGGTAAGAAAAATACGCATGGCTGAGTTCTCCTTGACTGCCTTGTTGAGAGGCCGCGTGCGCGTCCTGTCCCAAACTAGATGGGGCACATGGGAGATACGATCTATACTGAAAGTCTGTATTCCTGGTTCAATCGTCCGGAGGATGCATGGACCCACTTTCAGACGCGCTGTCGTTGCTGAAACCGCGCACTTACATGGCGGGCGGCTTCGAGGTGGGTGGCGATCTGGCGATCCACTTCCCAAAGCATCCGGGTATCAAGTGTTACGCCGTGGTTTCCGGTCAATGCTGGCTCTCTGTGGAAGGTGTTCCCGATGCTGTGCTCCTCACGGACGGGGACTGTTTCCTTTTGCCGCGTGGGTTGCCCTTTTGCCTTGCGAGCGATCTGTCACTCACGCCTGTTGACTTCCGAACGTTCCTCGCGGCGCAGGGCACTGGGGAACCGGTCTCGCACGAGAAAGGCGCGGGCCGCTATATTGTCGGCGGCCACTTCGCCCTGACCGGCAGTCACGTCGACTTTCTACTGAGATCTCTGCCGCCGATTGTGCATATCCGGAAAGAGTCGGACAAGGCGGCAATGCGCTGGTCGCTGGAGCGCATGAAGGAGGAGTTGCGCGAGCCGCAGCCGGGTAGCTCTTTGATCGCACAGCAACTGGCCTACATGATGCTGGTTCAAGCTCTTCGGCTGCACCTTGCGGATAGGGCGACAGGGGGCGTCGGCTGGCTTTTCGCATTGGCAGATAAACAGATGAGCGCTGCGATCGCATGCATGCACGACGACCCAGGGCATCCATGGACTCTACAGAAACTGGCGGAGAGCGTCGGTATGTCGCGATCAGTCTTTGCTTTGAGGTTCAAAGAAACGGTTGGGACTGCACCCATGGAATACCTGACACGTTGGCGAATGCTGCTGGCCGGCGACAGGCTGAAGAACACAGATGATTCCATTTCCGTCATCGCCTTCTCGCTTGGCTATGAATCCGAAAGCGCCTTCGGTAAAGCTTTCAGAAGGGTCATGGGTTCCTCCCCGAGACAATACAGCAGTGGGAGCGACCCCGCGCTGCGTTCTCTGACCGCCAATGAAGCCAGCTACGGCCATCCGTCGAAACTGGCGGCTGTCGGATAGGGCTTTTCTGTCCCGAGGCCTACAGCAGGCACCGATGAACGCTGCTCTCGTCAGCGTGTGCGGCTCAGAGCATTTCTTCTTCAGGTGTAGACCGACTGGCGACCCATGTTGGGCGGAAGTATGTC
>CAXTSA010000489.1:1479-2050 GCA_964246755.1 uncultured Acidobacteriaceae bacterium | reverse complement strand
TTGTAGTACCGTCCGACGCGGCACAGGGTGACCTGAGCCGGATTTTCTACTACCACCTGCCCGCCTGGATCGGCACATCGCTGTTCTTCGCTCTCAACCTTGCCGGCTCGGTCGCGTACCTGCTGCTGCGCAACCGCCATCGTGAGCGGGCACTGCAGGCCGATGCACTGGCCGCGGCCTCGGCGGAGATGGGCGTCGTGTTCTGCACGGTGGGCCTGGTGACCGGCTCGCTGTGGGGGCGCGCGGCCTGGGGCATCTGGTGGACCTGGGATGAGCGGCTCACCTCAACGCTGATTCTGTGGCTCATTTATCTCGCGTACTTGCTACTGCGCAGTTTTGCCGAGGGCGCCTCTATGCGCACCCTGGCGGCGGTCATGGCGATCTTCGGCTACCTTGACGTGCCGCTCGTGTATATGAGCACGCGATGGTGGCGAACGCAGCACCCGGGGCCTGTATTCTTTGGCGGCCCCGGCACCGGTATGGACGCGAGCATGCTTCCGGCTCTGCGGTGGAACATCGTAGGCTGGCTGATGTGGGGGCTGTTCGTTGCCGCGCTTCGATATGCGGAAGT
>CAXTSA010000489.1:0-1469 GCA_964246755.1 uncultured Acidobacteriaceae bacterium | reverse complement strand
ATTACGACGGGCACGCGCGCAGGATGCCGCCGCGCTGGAGCTACTGGACGCGCCGGCAAGCCGCGTGGTGGCAGCGACAGGGCTGCCCAGCGGAGACCGGGCGTGAACGGCTGGTGGGCGACGTACACGCACGACATGGCGCATCGCCACGTGCTGATCGGCTACGGCTTTGCCTGGGCGATCCAGCTTGGCTACCTGTTTCTGGTTCTGCGCCGGTCAGGTACCCGTGCGAACGGGAAGGCCGGCAATACGCCTCCGGATCTTCGATAACTGTTCTTGCCGCCTGCGGGATACACTTGTACTCAAGAGGATTTCTTCCATGCTTGTCGTCATGAAGTCGCACGCGACTGAGGAGCAGATCGCCGCGGTATGCGAGCAGATCGAGCGGATGGGTCTGCGGCCGCACCCGCTCCCAGGAGCGCAGCGCACCGCCATCGGAATTACCGGCAACCAAGGTGAGGTCGATCACTCGAGCCTGTCCGAGCTTTCGGGCGTCGGCGACGTGATCCGGGTCTCGAAGCCCTACAAACTTGTGTCGCGCGACGTCAAGGAAGAGGACACGATCATCCGCTTCCCGGGCACAGACATCACCGTCGGCGGCCGCGATTTGATGGTCATCGCCGGCCCGTGTTCGATCGAGACACGCGAGCAAGCGTTCAGCACAGCGGACGCTGTGGCGGCGGCCGGCGCGCGCTTTTTCCGAGGCGGCGCGTACAAACCCAGGACGTCCCCCTACGCCTTCCAGGGATTGGGTGAGCAAGCGCTCACGATCATGGCCGAGATCCGCGAGCGGACCGGCATGCGCATCGTGACGGAGGCAATCGACTCGGACGCGCTCGAATTGGTCGCCGAGTACGCGGACGTGATCCAGATCGGCGCGCGCAACATGCAGAATTACTCGCTGCTGCGAGCCGCCGGGCGCAAACGCAAGCCCGTCCTGCTCAAACGCGGTATGTCGGCAACGCTTGAAGAGCTGCTGATGGCCGCTGAGTACATCATGAGCGAGGGAAACTACGAAGTGATCCTGTGCGAGCGCGGCATCCGCACCTTTGCCGACCACACCCGCAACACACTCGACCTGAGCGTGGTGCCGGCGGCGCAGCAACTCTCACACCTTCCCATCGTTGTCGACCCCAGCCACGGGACAGGCAAGCGCGACAAGGTGCTCTCGATGGCGCGGGCCGCGGTCGCTTGCGGTGCCGATGGGCTGATCGTGGAGGTACACAACCAGCCCGACCGCGCGCTGTCGGACGGCGCGCAGTCGCTCTACCCGGACCAGTTCACGCAGTTGATGGACGAGGCCGCGCAGATCGCCGCGATCGTTGGCCGCAATGTGCCCCGCAATGCGCACGCGAGAGAAGCAATCCACGCCTGAGCGCCTGTTTTAGAGACGGCCCCCCCCCCCCCCCCCCCGTTAACGGTTTAAACAATCAAAGCAAACATACCGCCGCAACCCCAGGGAGCAAGCC
>CAXTSA010000488.1:382-2064 GCA_964246755.1 uncultured Acidobacteriaceae bacterium | reverse complement strand
GGTGGATGTGGCAGGCTCGCGCACGCTGCTGGCCTGGCGCGACGCCAACTCGCTGGCTATGGCCACCGACTGCGGCTTCCGCCGCGCTTCCTGCGGCTTCGTCGGCACGAGCGACGGCTGGCAGGACCTGAAGCACGACTTCCGCATGCACTGGGAGTACGGCTCGGCGACCGACGGCAACATCGCCATGATGGGGGAGGTTGACCTGTTGCAGGCCGCAGCACCCAACGACGGCACCCGCGAGTTCATCCTGGCCATCGGCTTCGGCGAAAGCCACCACGCCGCGCTGTCAGCCACCATGAGTTCGCTCGCCTCGCCGTTCGAGGGCAATCTCCAGCGTTTCATCCGCCAGTGGGAGCGGGTGCAGCTGCCCGACGGACTCGAGCAGCACACCGGCGACGGCGGACGCCTGCTGCGAGCCAGCCAGAAAGTCGTGCTGATGCATGAGGACAAGACCTACTCCGGCGCCTTTATTGCGTCGCTCTCCATCCCGTGGGGCTACGCCAAGGGCGATGACGACCTGGGCGGCTACCACCTGGTGTGGACCCGCGACATGGTCCAGTCCGCGACCGCGCTGCTCGCGATGGGCCGCGTCGAAACGGCCATGCGCGCGCTCGTCTACCTGGCCTGTACGCAGAAGCCCGACGGCAGCTTCGCGCAGAACTTCTGGGTCAACGGCACCCCGTACTGGACCGGCATCCAGCTAGACGAGGTTGCTTTTCCCGTCATCCTGGCCTGGCGACTATGGAAAGCCGGCGGCCTCGCCGGATTTGACATCTTCCCCTTCGTCTCGCGCGCGGCCGGGTTCCTCGTCCGCTACGCCCCTGTAACCCAGCAGGAGCGCTGGGAGGAAAACGCCGGCTACTCGCCTTCAACCCTCGCCGCGGTCATCGGCGCCCTGTGCTGCGCGGCCGAGATCGCTGAAAATCACGGCTCTCCCGAGCTCGCGCGGTTTCTCAACGAGCATGCCGACTGGATCCAGTCGCACCTTGAAGACTGGACCGTTACCGACGACGGCGTGCTGCACCCCGAGATCAAGCGTCACTACATCCGCATCCAGCCGCCCGCGCCCGGCGAGCCCTGGCACCGCGCCGACGTCGCCCCGGGCAACATCCGGCTCAACAATCGCGCGCCCTGGGAGCAGAGCGAATTTCCCGCGAACGCGGTCATCGACGCCGGCTTCCTCGAACTCGTCCGTTACGGCATTCGCCGCGCCGATGACCCGCTCATCGCCGACTCGCTCAAGGTCGTCGACCGCATCCTGCGCATCGACGCCCCGCAAGGCCCCTGCTGGCGACGCTACAACCACGACGGCTACGGCGAGCAGAAGGGCGGCGGTCCCTTTATCCACTATGGGCAGGGCCGCGCCTGGCCGCGGCCCCCCGGCGCGCGCCCCCACTACGCGCGCGCCGCCGGCCGCGACATCCGCTCGTTTCTCCGCGCCATGGAGGGCTTTGCCTCGCCCGGCTCCATGCTGCCCGAGCAGGTCTGGGACCAGCGTATCTCGCTCGACACCACCGCCGGCCCGGTCGTGCTGGGCGACCCGGCAGGCTCGGCCATGCCGCTGGTCTGGGCGCATGCCGAGTACCTCAAGCTGGTGCGCTCGGCGCGCGACGGCCGTGTCTTTGATCGCATCGCCGCGGCCGAGGCCCGCTACGGTGCGGGTCCCAGGCCCAGCCCCA
>CAXTSA010000488.1:0-372 GCA_964246755.1 uncultured Acidobacteriaceae bacterium | reverse complement strand
GGGCAAGACCCTGCGCGTGACCTCGGCCAACCCGTTTGAGCTGCTCTACTCCGAGGACAACTGGCTTACGAAGCGCACTGTGAGTTCGCGCTCGCTCGGCGTCGCGGGCTCGGCCGCCGACATCCCCGCGGCCGAGCCGGGTGAGCTCGTCTTTACGCTGTACTGGACCGCGGAGAACCGCTGGGAAGGCCGGAATTTTTCAGTCCGGATCACCGCGCCACCGATCCAGGGCAGCCCGCTGTGATGCATGCCGGGCTGCGTCGGCCTCCTTCTTCTTGAGCGTGTCGATCGCTTCCTCATGCCTGCCCAGGATCTCGTAAAAGCGGGTCAGGTCATCCGCCACGCGGTCAACCCGGCTGTTGAGCAGCGCAT
>CAXTSA010000487.1:0-2066 GCA_964246755.1 uncultured Acidobacteriaceae bacterium | reverse complement strand
CGCTGGTCGCTCCCGCCCATAGGTCGATCCGGTGTAGACGCAGTACCAAGCAAGTACCGGCAGCGTACCAGAACCGGCCGCAAACGCGGCCCGAAGGAGAACGGGAATGAGCAAGCTGAAAGTAGAAAAAGGGGCAAGCCGCATCCGACGCGCACCCTTGAAGGCCACCATCGATGGGACCGTAGCGGACGACCTCGCGCTCATGTGCGAGTGGTCCGACAACGAACTGAGTTATCTCGTGAACCTCCTGCTCGGCTTCGCGATCGCGCAAAGCGAGGAGTTCCAGAAGTACAAAGCCAATCGCTCATCTGGCGATTCGTCCTCGGTTGGCAAATCTCCCATTAGGCCGGCGACGGCCTCGACCGAGCTTCCTGCAGCAGGGCGCGCATAAGGAGGATTGGATAAAGATGCGATTGCCAGAGTTTATTCAGAATGCGCTTCACCCAATCATCGAGTACCGGCTGTTGCTGTCGGTGGGACTGAGCGCGGCGTCCGGGATCACGCTTCAAAGCCGCTACCCAGCTCTCACAACCGACCCACTCCTGCAACTCTTGGCTGTCAAACAGCCCGCGATTTTTCGCGGGCTCGTCTGGAGCTACGATCTTTTCCTGTACAGCACGCCGCTGCTTGCCTTCTCTATTCTGTTCTCGCTCGGCTACGTGCACCTGTATCGTCCGAGGCTCGACAAAGTCGCAAGCCGTTTGCCAACGTACCCCGACCCGCTGCGGCGCGAGGCTTTGGAAGTCGTTGTCGGCGAGCTCCATCATCAGCTCAAGCCCGAGCCTTCGCCCGCGCCGCGCTGGCTGGCTCTTCCCGAGCTTGGCCTCTACACGGGCATGTGCGTGATCGGAGCCATCGGCTCCGGCAAGACGCATGCCATCCTGCTGCCGGCTTTGCGGCAGCTCCTAGCCTTCAAGGCGCAGGAGGAGGAAGAAAAGCTCTCGGGGCTCGTGCTGGAGGTCAAGGGTGACCTGTGCCGGCAGGTGCGCCGCCTGCTTGAGAACTGCGGGCGGCCCGGAGACTATGTCGAGATTTCGCTCGATGGAGACCTCCGCTACAACCCCTTGAACAACAATCTTGACGCCTTCGACCAGGCTTTCAATATCGCGTCCGTGATCGTCGCCATCTGGGGCAAAGGCAAGGAGCCCTTTTGGCAGCAGTCCTATACCGACCTCGTCCGGTATGTGATCATGCTGCACCGGGTCCGCGATGGATATGTCACGCTGCTCGACGTGTTCCGCACCGTCATCAGCTCCGGAACGCTTGAAAGCATGCTCGTCGAAACCGGGCGGCGGTTCACGCCGGCTTCTTTCGTCGGTATCGGCGAACAGGACTACCGGGAGCACGAAGACCTCCTGACCTCGTTCGGGTTCTCGTGGGACGTTAAGCTCGGCCGACACATCGCCGCTTTCACGGAAGAGCTGCGGACCGCCATCGTGGAGAAAACTGCGATCGCTGCAACCTTGTACAGCCGCCAGCAAGGCGAGACTACGGCGCGTGAGGCATGGGAGAGCGTCCATTACTGGTACTGGGAGCACTGGAAATTCTTTCGCGATGAGATCAAAACCTCCATCGTGCAGGGCATCGCCATCTTTCTCTCGCTCTTCGAGACAGACCGCGTCGTGCGCAAGGTCTTCTGCCCGCCAAAGGAGCTATACCAACGCAAGCCCTCGGCAGACGACCCGCGCGGCCAGGTGCTGCCTCCTTTCGACGAGCTGATTGAATCCGGCAAGGTCGTCGGGCTGAACTTCCCAGCCGCGCTCAACCCGGCACTCGCGAAGATCATCGGCACCATGATGAAGGTCGACTATCAGCGCGCGGTGCTGCTGCGCGTCCCCGCTATGGACTTGCACCCGGAGCGGCGCTTCCGGCCCACGGTTTTCCTCTGCGACGAGTACCAGAACTTTGCCACCGTCGGCGGCGACAACCCGACCGGCGACGAGCGCTTCTTCTCGCTCTCGCGCCAGCCCAGGTGCATCCCGCTGGTCGCGACGCAAAGCATATCGAGCCTTAAGGAGGCGCTGCCGAACGAGGGCGTAAAAACTCTGCTCCAGACTTTCCGCACC
>CAXTSA010000486.1:0-2069 GCA_964246755.1 uncultured Acidobacteriaceae bacterium | reverse complement strand
CCATGGGTTGGGTCTCGCCACCGATGCCGCCCTGCGGGCGATCAGCGAACGCCGCCGCGCCGGCAAGCTTGCCGACGCGCGACGGCAGCACGAGCTCAAGGTCGCCGAAATTGAAGCCCGCAATGAGGATGCAACCAGCGAAGCCGAAAAGCAGGACGTCCCGGAGTTCGTCGAGCCGGCGATGGATGCCCTTGTTATCCGGCCCGCAGTCGAGGCCACGCAGAAGTTTACCGAGCCGCCGCCGCGCTACTCCGAGGCGTCGCTCGTCAAGGTGCTCGAAGAGCGCGGCATTGGACGCCCGTCCACCTACGCGGCCATCATCAATACCATCCAGGAGCGCGAGTACGTCCAAAAGATGGGCAACAAGCGCGCAGGCGGCTTCGTGCCCACCGAGATTGGCACCGTTGTCACGGAGCTGCTGATTAAAAACTTTCCCTACATCTTCGATACCCAGTACACAGCCCGGCTCGAAACCGAACTCGACGATATCGAGGACGGCAAGGAGCAGTGGACCGCGCTGCTGACCGGCTTCTACGGGCACTTTAGGCAGGAGCTCGGCGAAGCCAGCGAACACATGGAAGATCTCAAGCGCATGGAGATCCCCACCGACCAGACTTGCGACAACTGCGGTTCGCCTCTGGTGATGAAGTGGGGCAAGTTCGGGACCTTCTACGCCTGCACCGCTTATAACAAGAAGGACAAGAACTCCTGCTCGTTCACCAAGGAGAACTTTGACGCCAAGCCCAACCTGCACGTCGAGGGTGAGGCCGACGAAAAGGAAGAGGAGTACTGTGAGGCTTGCGGTCGTGTCATGCTTCTGCGTAACGGCCCGTTCGGCCCCTTCATGGCCTGCCCGGGCTACAATGAGGATCCGCCGTGCAAGACGGTGCGCCGGCTGACGCAGAAACAACAGCAGAAGCCTCCAGTTCCGCTAGAAGAGAACTGCCCTAAGTGCAATTCGCAATTGGTGTTACGCAACGGAACCTACGGCGAGTTCATCTCCTGCTCGGCTTACCCAAAATGCAAGTACGTCAAGCAGGACACCATCGGCATGGCCTGCCCCATGTGCAAGGATGGCGAGATCGTACAGAAGAAATCCCGGTTCGGGTCGCTATTCTACTCCTGCACAAATTACCCCAAGTGCGAGTTCACGGCGAACCACAAGCCGGTCGCGCAGCACTGCCCGGAGTGCAGCAGCCCTTACCTGATGGAAAAGGTGCTCAAGTCAGGCGTTTACCTGGTCTGCCCGAATAACAAGAAGAGCGCCGCCGCGGACGGTGCGAAAAAGAAAGCTCCTCGCGGGAAAAAGAGCGTTGAGGAGCCGGCCGAAGCGGTCGTCTGCACCTTTACCGAGCGGATTGCCGACGCGCCCGAGGGCGATACTCTCCAGTCAAAGCCTGCTCCAGTTTCCGCCGCGCAAAAGCCGGCACCCAGAAAAGCAGCGCCGGCCAAGAAAGCGAGTCCTGCGAAGAGTCGGACAAAACCGACTGGAGGCGCAAAGCGCGAAGTAGTCGCGGTGTAGCGCCGTGAAACACTCGGCGGCGACGCGGGCAGGGGAGCCGGCATGGGCCGCCGCCCATCTGCTAAGTTGAATAGGAAAGCGAGGCAACACCTATGGCACGTGCAACCTGGAATGGCAAGACGATCGCCGAAAGCGACCAGTTCGAATCCGTAGAAGGCAATCTGTACTTTCCCGAGAGCGCGCTCAAGCGTGAGTTTTTCCGCCCCAGCACGACGACCTCGACATGCCCCTGGAAGGGCCAGGCCCGGTATTACTCCCTGCTGATCGACGGGCAGGAAAACCAGGACGCCGCCTGGTACTACCCTGACCCGAAGCCGGCAGCCCACAATATCAAGAACCACGTCGCGTTCTGGCGTGGTGTTGAGGTCGAGCAGTAGGAGAGTGAGCGAGGACCAGCTTCACCGGTCCTCCCGCGCGCTCCGGACTCGCAGGACGGCAATTTCATGGAGCGCAGTACTGTAACGCAACTCAGCCTTGCCTAGAGTGAGTCGCCGTGTCTCTTAAGACGGTTGCGGCACCGGTCTGTCGGGCTCTCTCCAGAGCTGAG
>CAXTSA010000485.1:0-2082 GCA_964246755.1 uncultured Acidobacteriaceae bacterium | reverse complement strand
CTGTTGTTCGGCGTAGGCCGGCTCAAGGTGCTGCTCGGGTTCCTGGGAGCGAGAGCCGGCCGGCTGCCCCTGTGGGAAGCGGCAGCAACCGGTGTGGGACTGAACCTGAAAGGCGGGTCCGACGTCGTGGTCGCGATCGTCGGCGTCGAGCTCACGCTGCGCTCTCCCGACCTCTACACCATGTATGCGGGCGTCGCGATCCTGACGGAGCTCATCACTCCACCCATCCTCGCTAAACTGGCCGCGCGAGCGCAGCCCGGCCAGGCCGAGGTCGAACGTCTAAACCATGAAGAAGCGCGCCGCCGGGCCTACTTCGCCGACATGGAGCGCGTGCTGGTGCCCGTGGTCGCGGAGCTTCGGCCTGAACTGTCGGCGAGCCTGGCGGAGTACGTGGCCCGCGCAAAAAGTGAGCAGCGCGAGATTTTCGACATCACGGAACTCGCGGTAGCTGCCGACGTTTCTCTCGTGCGCGGCAATACCGCAAGCGAGCTCGTCGAAGCCTCTCACAGGCTGGCGCGCGCAACCGAGCACGAACACGCAGGTCTGCAACATATGCTGCTTGAGGGAGATACCATCGCCGCGATCCTTGAAGCCGCTGCATCGCAACAGATCGTCTTCGCCGCATCCGCAGGGGTGAACGCGGAAAGCTCGTCTTTGAGCTTTGGCTCGATGCAGGACACCCTTGTACGTGACGCGGCCTGCGATGTGTTGCTCGCGGTCCACGGAGCCGCCACCCTCGAGTCGCCACGCCGCATTCTCGTTCCCGTCCATGGGCTGGAGCATGCTCTCGCCGCGGCCGACGTCGCTGCTTACATCGCCAAGGCGTCCAACGCGGAGCTCGTGCTGTTCAACGTCGCCCACGCCCGGCTTGACATGATGTTCTGGAAGGAAAGCGAACACCGCGATCTGTTGCAGGCCGGCTACACGATTGTTCGCGAAGCACAGTTCCGGATTGCGCGGCTCGGTGTGCGGCAGTCGACGCGCGTGCAACTCGGGGCCGACCCCGCCTACACCATCCTGGAAGAGCTCACCAAACGCTCCTACAGCTTGGTTGTTCTGGGCGCTACCAGCCGCACCACGGATGGAGGGCTTGCACTCGGCAGCACAGTGGAACACGTGATTCGCCATGCCACGGTGCCGAGGCTGCTGCTGGTCTCCCGCGGAACCGACAGCGGCGTCTGAACTGCATCGAAGAGAGGGACGCCAACACAACGCGGAGATCAGAAAGCAATACGTGAAGGCAGGGCCGCGTAGATCCGTTGCTCTTCCCCGCATATGGACGCCATCTTGAATACAAGTCGACCACGCCCCAGTCCGAATTTGGAGAATGCTCGTAAGCAGCTCATCGAGGCCGCCCAGCGGTTCGCCGATGAACTCGCGGCGGATCTCGATCGCGACCACGACGGTGCTCCGCTCGAGGCGATAGGGCGTTTGCACGCGCTCGGGCTTCTCTCCGCGCCGCTTCCTGTCGCTCATGGCGGCCTCGGTCTCGGCACGGAGCCCGGCGGTCACCTGCCTTTGCTGCGGATTCTCGCCGCAGTCGGAGGCGGGGATCTCGCGCTCGGCCGGCTCTATGAGGGCCATGTCAATGCGCTCCTTCTCGTCGCAACTTACGGCTCCTCCGGACAGATCGAGCGCGCGGCCCAGGAGGCGCATACCGGCCTTCTGTTCGGCGTCTGGAACACCGGCGCTCGCGAGCTGCTGCGACTCGAAGGCGGCCCAAACACCTTCAGCTTCCGCGGGGTGAAAACATTCGCCTCCGGAGCTGCTTTCGTGCGGCGGCCTGTGGTCACCGCCGAACGAGCAGACGGGGGCTGGCAGATGACGCTGCCGCGCATGGAGTCGCCCGAGATTGCGCGCGCCATCGCCATTGACCGCAGTTCCTGGCACCCGCTCGGCATGCAGGCCTCCGAAAGCTTCACTATCGATTTCACCGGCGCCGCCCTGTCGGTCGAGGACCTGATCGGCGCGGCCGGCGACTTCTACCGCGATCCCCTGTTCCGTGGCGGCGCTATTCGCTTCGCTGCCGTGCAGACCGGCGCGTTGCTGCGCCTCCACCGCCTCTTTGCCGAGTGGCTGGAG
>CAXTSA010000484.1:1582-2083 GCA_964246755.1 uncultured Acidobacteriaceae bacterium | reverse complement strand
CTTCAACCGCGAATGGAACCACTGCCTCGACGATCTCAGATAACCTGCGCCGGCCATTTCTGCTGTCTTCGGTATGGGGTGTCATACTTTGAGGTCCTTTCTCCTAACGATTGCCCGAAATGGGTGGGGTAAAAGGCAGCGGGATCAGGATCGGCTGGTCGACCTGATCTGCCTGGGCGAGTTGCAGGAACAGCTTTTCCGTTGATTCTTTGAAGTTCGGGCGGTCGAAGACCACGCCCCCGTCCGCTCTCGCTCCAGCCTGGTCGTGCTCAGCCTGAAGCTCCGAATCTCAAGCTGGTCGGAAATGATGCCTTTACCCTCTTTCTTCTTTTTCTTGCTCGCTTTACGCCCCGTGACCTGGATTTGCGGCGGAACGATCTCCACGGGATGGTCGGAGCCGTTCAGGACGGAGTAGGAGATCATCGTCTGGTTTTCCCATTGCCGCACGTCACCGATCGAGGTTTCGATCTCTTTCCGCTCCCACTTGGTCCACTTCGGCGC
>CAXTSA010000484.1:0-1572 GCA_964246755.1 uncultured Acidobacteriaceae bacterium | reverse complement strand
CTCGCTGCTGTTGCGCAAACTCCACATCGAGGGCCGATGACGAAACCACTCCCGATCCAGGCTGTATGTCCGTTACAGAGCTTCCGTGTTCCTCAGCTTTGACCTTCGCAGGCGCAGGCGGAGGTGCGTCCGAGTTGATGAGGAAGCTCCTCACGGCCCGGTACTCGATCAGGAAATCGACAGGCTGATCGGGGCTGTTGGCAGTGCCGTCACTGATGAGCTCCAGCATCACATGCTGTCCCGACCTGGTTGCGATCAGGAGGTTGGACTGCACGGGCTCTTTCGTGACGGGTTTCACATAGATGTATTCAGGTTCACCCTCATTGTGCTCGGCTTTGAACGAGCCGGGACTGCCCAGGATGACAGAGGTGACCTCCTCGGGCATGCGGATGGTCGATTCAAACTCCGGTCGGAGATGCAGGAGCGTGACTTCGGAAGGGTTGATGGTGACCGTAGCGACCCTTGCGGTCGTCTGCCCCAACGCAAAGAACCGCCCGGGAATGAGTATGGCAAGCGGAATAAACCAACGTAGTTTCATCCTGTTATCTCCTTCGCGGCTGCACGGCCGCGCTCTTTCGCTTCAGATACTGCCGCCGCACAGCCTGAACGTAGGCAACTACGTCAGGATTGCGGTAGCTCAACCGCTTTCGCGCGATCCAGTGGTCGCCCGCGTAGTAGGCCGCGGCCACCAATCGCAGATCGCCATGGAACTCCCACATCAGAGCCGTCACATAGCGCGTCCCCGCGGCGATGTTCTGCTCTACATCGAATGGCTGATATGCGCCGAACCGCCGCGCCGTCGCCGGCATGAGCTGCATCAGGCCCATAGCGCCCTTGGCCGAGACCGCCCTCGGGTTCCATCCCGATTCCACATCGATGAACGCCGAAATGAGTTCGGGCGGCACTCGGTATCGCGCGGCGTAACGCTGCACGCACCTGTCTGCCGGCATGGAAGGAGGCGCTTGGGCATAGGCCATGCCAGACAGTAGAAGCAAGAACAAGGGCAGGAAACTCATCATCGCTCCTGGCCTCCTACGAGCGCCATCTTTTCAGCGAAGCGAGCGCCATCATCGAGAAGGCTCTTGAAACCTTCACGAAGCAGGAGATGACGGCGATCTTTCTCAGTCTTTGCCAAAAACGGCAGCAGAACATCGCGAAGCTCCTCGGTCACATGATCCGTACCGAGCAGCTGAAGAGCGTTCGCGAAGTCAATCATCTCGGACACCGACGGTGGCTTCTCGAGCGAGTAGTTCCGGAACGAGAGAGCGATGCCCGCCATCTCCCGGTGGAACTCGGCGTCGGCGCTCGGAGTGCGGCTGGCGATGATGTCGGCTTCGCGCTGGGGAGTTGGGTGTTCGACACGCACGTAAAGGCTGCGCCGGCGGATCGGATCGCCCAGCCGGCGCTCCTCGTTGCTGGTAAGGACCACAAAGGGAACGCTCTTGGCCTCCACCGTTCCTAACTCCGGAATGGAGAGCTGCCAGGCGGATAGAATCTCCAGGATCATCGCCTCAAAGCCGTCGTCCACTTTGTCGAGTTCGTCGATAAGGAGGACGCAAGGACGTTCGCACT
>CAXTSA010000483.1:0-2089 GCA_964246755.1 uncultured Acidobacteriaceae bacterium | reverse complement strand
CTCGAAGGCAGAGGATTTCCTGGTCGTCGGCGCTTACCCGCCCGATCAACACTGGGATATCTGCCGAGGCGCCCCCGATGCCCAAGCCCAGGCGCGCATGCGCTCGCTCCCGTTCCCGCACTCCGATCCGGTGCACGGGGCCCGCGGTCCGCTGCTGGAGCACTGGCCGGGTTGAGCCTTCCGCAATCGCCCGACGCCTCGCGTGAATCTAAACAGCATGCCCGAACTTCCTGAAGTGGAAACGGTAGCCAACGGCGTTCACGCCCGCATTGCCGGCGAACAGATCGTTTCCGCCTGGTTCAGCTCGAAGCCGGAGCCGTTCAAGACCGCTCCTCCGGTCATGGCGGAAGCGCTCGCCGGCAGAACCATCGGACGTGTTCGGCGGGTCGGCAAGCACATTGTTCTGGATCTTTGGGACGAAGCCGGCGTTCTGGAAGCGGAGTGGATTGTGCACCTTGGCATGACGGGGCGCCTGCTCGTTTCCGACGCCGCCGTACCATTGCCGCCCCACACCCACGCGCAACTCGTACTTTCCTCCGGCCGTGAGCTGCGCTTCGTGGACGCTCGCCGGTTTGGGCGCCTCGATCTGCGCCGCTTGGAGTCGAGGGCGAACTTTGCCGGACCGGGCGCCGAGCCGCTCGAAATCTCTCCCGACGCATTTGTTGCGCTGTTCCGGGGGCGCAAGCTCGCGATCAAAGCCGCCCTGCTCAACCAATCGCTACTGCACGGGGTGGGCAACATCTACGCGGACGAAAGCCTGCACCGCGCTGGAATCCGCCCCTCGCTCGCCGCCGGAAAGCTCTCGCGTCCGCGCCTGCATGGCCTCCATGCCGAGCTCGGCGCTGTGCTTCGCCAGGCAATCGCGCTCGGCGGTTCATCCGTATCGGATTACGTGGATGCCGATGGGGTACGAGGGTTTTTTCAGCTGGAGCACCGCGTGTACGGGCGCACAAGTCTGCCCTGCCTGGGCTGCGGGACGGCCATCCGCAGGACGATCATCGGAGGCCGAAGCACACATAGCTGTCCGAAATGCCAGAAATAGGCTTCGCCGCTACGGAAATCTGACAACGGAGGAGACGGCGTCTACTGTTTTCGGAATGTGTCGGCTCTCCTCGCCATGTAAGTCTTTCATTCCATTACGTTCCATGTACGGCATAAAAATTGCTTATACAGATTGTGACAGCGAGGCGTAGGCACCCGGTGTAGAAATCAGGGGCGCTCCGACCGCGTGACAGCTTCATCTCCGAGGACGCCCGCTAGAGGCAACCCAGATGAAGTTTGAAGTCCTGCAGTAGTTCAACATCCGCTGCGATGTGGCAGGCGTATTCAGGAGGCCAGTGACTGGCCATCGCAACAAAAACCGGCTGCTTCGAGGCCGCCGGTTGTCCCAAGCTCCACCCGCGCGTGTTCCGAGAACGTGACTATCGTGTAGGTCGAAGTACTGGGTGGGCGGGATTTCCCTTGCGGACCGCCCCACAGTCGGGGTAGTATCTGCTTTAATAATCTTTGGGCAGTTGACGCGAAAAAGCTCGCTGCAAAAAAAGATGAGGCAGCTGTCTGCCGGCCCCTCTAGTGTGGGGAAACCTTCGGACAATCCGAATAACGCATGAAAAGTCAGAGAGCTTCCGCAAAACTGGCCGGATCGCTTCGACTGTGAAGAGCGCCATATCTTTTCGGAGAGTCGCCTCGGTCAATGAGGCAATCAGGCATCTCTGGAAAGTCTCCGGATTTCTCGGGTTTTCGGACCTCCAATCTCTCCGAAAAACCGCTTGAGGAATGTCTGCCGTTAGGCCCGGAAGCGCAAATTGAAAGAACCACGATACTCCTCTGCTGTCCACAGGACGGCGGAAACGCACGAGGGACGTGCACGAATGAGCACAGAAGAAACTGAGGCCACCGCTCACTATGGCGACGATGGACATGGCGAGGGCAGCAATATTGCTGGTCCATCGCAAACAGGCGAAACCAACCCCGGCCAGCCCGCTTCACCATCCGGCGGCAACAGCGGCCGCAGACGAAGGCGGCGACGTAAAGGCAAGGGCCCTGCGGCCGCGCAGGGCAATCCGGGAACGCAGTTGGCGACAGGAAC
>CAXTSA010000482.1:0-2107 GCA_964246755.1 uncultured Acidobacteriaceae bacterium | reverse complement strand
GCCGGAGCCCTCGCCGACGAAGCCAGCCGCGCCGCCGAAGTCCTGCTCATCCGCGAAGCGCAGGCCGGCTCGCGTGCCGCCTTCGACGCCCTGGTCCGCCAGTACGATGGAGCCGTGCTGCGTCTCGCCCTCCGGCTCACCGGGTCCGAGCAGGACGCGCAGGACATCCACCAGGAAGCGTTTCTCAAGGCCTACCGCTATCTCGGCAATTTCCGCTTCGAGTGCTCGTTCTACACCTGGATCTACCGCATCGCGACCAACCTCTGCCTCGACCACCTGCGCCGCCGCAAGTCGCGCCGCGAAGAGCAGTCCGTCGTCCTCGACGGTCGCGGCGAGGAGCTCGACCTGCTCGGCAACGTGTCCGACGACCGCTCCGGAGCCAACCCCGCGCGGGAGCTCGAACGCAAGCTGCTCGGCGAAAAAATCCAGGAAGCCCTCGGGCAGCTCACCCCGCGCGAGCGCATGGTCTTCGAGCTGAAGCACTACCAGGGGCTCAAGCTCCGCGCCATCGGCGAAATGCTCCAGACCACGGAGGAAACCGCGAAAAACACCCTGTTCCGTGCCACCCGCAAACTTCGCCTGCGCCTCGCCGCACTGCACGGCTAGTTACCGCACTGCATGGCTAGTGATGGTGTCGCCTCTCGAGTTCGTAGCAGATGAGTTCGTGGCAAACAGAGAGGAGTCATCCTGAGCGAAGTCGAAGGATCCGCCTTTTCTTCGGTTCGCATCCGTCAGCGATCTCTGGCGCCACGCCGGCGTCACTTCCAATAGAACAAAGCGCCAGCCGTGGCACAACGGCGGCGCATGCAGCGCCCGTTTCATTTCTGGAGAGCAATGTGAAGCACCAAGGAGCAAAACCCGGCGGCATGACCTGTGAAATGGCCCAGCGCGCCATCGCGCTTGCCGCTCTATCCTCACCCGAAACTGCCCACGAACTCCCCCTCGGCGAGTGCAGCGACTCCCACGAGGGCTTCTTCCTTCACCGCGAGCCGCACCAGCCGCAGCAGCCCTATGCCGCTGCTCTCGACGAACCCGGCGCCGGCCCGGCAAGTGCGCCGGGCGAAGAAAAACCGGGCCACCTCCTGCTCCAGCGCGAAGAAACCGCGCTCGCCGAACCCCTCCGCGCCAGCCGCGCCTGTCAGGCCGAGATGGCTGCCACCACAGCATTTTTCCGCGCCCTCGCCGGCGACAGCGGCCCGGAGCCCTCCGCAACCCTGCTCGCCAGGGCCCGCCTGCAGCTCGACGCCACGCTCGATTCCTGCGAGCGCGGCAGCCTCTGGACACGCCTCACCCAGCAGTTCGCGTTCACGGCAGGTCGGCTGCGCGCGGCCCCCGGCCTCTGCTCCGCTCTGCTCTTCCTGGGCCTGCTCGCCGGCGGCTACGCGGGCTACCGGGCCGGGCACGCCGCGCACGCCGACGAGCAGACCGCGCTGCTGCTCGCTCCGCCCGCCCCGGAGGTGCCCTCGGTCGTGGCCGACGTCAGCTCCATCCGGCAGGACCCATCCACGGGCGAGGTCGAGGTCCGCTACGACCGCCTGGTGCCCGATGTGCTCTCCGCCCCCGCCAACGACCCCTCCATCCGCGAGCTGCTCATGGCCGGCACCGAGAACGGCATCGACCCGCAGGTCCGCAATGCCTCCCTCAGCCTGCTCTCCGGCGTCTGCCGTCCCGGCGCCCCCTGCTCCGCGGTGAGCGACAGCGCGCCGGCCCGCAACGCCCTGCTCAACGCCCTCGCCTCCGACAAAACCCCCGAAGTCCGCCGCGAAGCCCTCGCCGGCCTCCAACCCTTCATCGCCGACGACATGGGGGTGCGCGACGCCGTGCTCGCCGCCCTGCTCAGCGATCCCAGCGCCGCGGTACGCATCGAGGCCGTCCGCCTGCTCGAGCCCGTCGACGTCGACTCGAGTGTCCGCCAGGTGCTGCACACCGTCGCCTTCCGCGATGGCGACCCCTCCATCCGCTCTGCCTCCCTGGCTGCCTTGAAGACCATGCCCCAGGTGCAGTGAAGGCTCTCTCCCCAGGCACACGTTCGCTCCCTTCCACGCGTCCAACCAAAGGCCCTCCGGAAACCCTGAGCGCCGCGCTCGCGAGGCATACGCGCATGTCG
>CAXTSA010000481.1:0-2134 GCA_964246755.1 uncultured Acidobacteriaceae bacterium | reverse complement strand
GAGTGGCGCTCCTGACATCAAAGGTTATTCGCAGGCGTACCTTGATGCATCCAGCCCGCGTTCGCAGCAGATCAAGGAGCAGATGGAGCGCGCCGGATTCCAGGGACCGGAGGCCGCGCAGATCGCCGCACACGCCACCCGCGACCGCAAGCAGACCCTTACCCCCGCCGAGGTGCTGGCCCCGCATAAGCAGATGGCCGCGGAATATGGCAACCAGCCGGAGCGCGTCGTAACCGCCGCGCGGGAACGTGCTTTGAGTCAGGCGCACGCCCCCGGACTTCACACCAACGCCAGAGATGCCATTGTGTTCGCGCGCGAGAAAGTCTTTGAACGCGAGGCTGTGGGCGATGAGCGAATCATCATGCGCGAGGCATTACGCCGCGGCATGGGTGAGGTCAGTTTCTCTGACGTGCAAGAGGAATTTCGACGCCGCAGGGAGGACGGCGACTTCCAGTTTGTTCCAGGGAAAAAGCACAGCTCAGGTCGCAGCTTCACGACACCGGAGACGATTGCCGCCGAGCGTGCGAACGTGCAGCACGTTCTTGCCGGGCGCGGCGCCACTGCGCCGATGCTGACCGAGGCCGCCGCAGAGCGCCAGGCTACCTCGCGCGATTTCCTGAACGAGGCGCAGCGTGCCGCCATTCGGGAGGTGCTTACCTCCACAGATCGCGTGCACGGCTTCGAGGGTCTGGCCGGTACAGGCAAAACCACGACACTTGCTGCCATCCGTGAGGGTGCGGAACAGGGCGGGTACAAGGTTGAGGGCTTAGCGCCTACGTCGAAGGCAGCAGGCCAGCTCCGTGAGGCCGGGATCGAGGCCAACACACTTCAGAGCTTCCTAGCACGTAAGCAGGCCGAGCCTGCCAGCCGACATCTCTACATGCTGGACGAATCCAGTCTCGCCAGCACGAGGCAGATGCGGGCCTTTCTCGAAAAGATCAGACCAGATGACCGGGTGTTGGTTATCGGTGACACCCGCCAGCACCAGGGCGTGGACGCAGGCCGGCCCTTCCAGCAGATGCTGGACGCCGGAATGCAGACTGCCCGGCTCGAAACGATCATGCGCCAGAAAGACCCCGAGCTGCTTCGAGCGGTGCAGCACCTTGCTATGAATGAGACAGAGAAAGGCATTGCCTTACTTGCGACGCAGGGCCGCATCACCGAACTTTCGAATGGCCAAGAGCGTATCGCAGCAATCGCGCGGGACTATGTCGCCCGGCCCGAAGGCACTTTGATCGTGTCCCCCGACAACCGGAGCCGCCAGCAGATCAATGAGGCTGTGCGCGGCGAGCGGCGGAAAGCCGGCACGCTGGCCGAGGACGGCCAGCAGTTTCAGACGCTCTCTCACCGTTCCGATATGACCGGCCCGGACCGTACCTGGGCAGCCATGTACACAGCAGGCGATGTGGTGCAGTACGACCGGGGCAGCAAAGCCGAGGGGATCAAGCAAGGCGCTTTTGGCATCGTCCAGGCCAGCGATGCCAGAACTAACCGGCTCACCGTCGCCATCGAGGATG
Organism: uncultured Acidobacteriaceae bacterium; assembly: GCA_964246755.1. Taxonomy (GTDB): domain Bacteria; phylum Acidobacteriota; class Terriglobia; order Terriglobales; family Acidobacteriaceae; genus EB88. The sequence continues at coordinate 617 of CAXTSA010000481.1, read as the reverse complement.
GGTCGACCGTAATCTACGACCCCAAGCGCCTCTATGGCGTCAATGTCTACCGCGAGGTAAGCCGGGAGCTGGCAGTCGGTGATCGGCTCCAGTTCTCCGCACAGAACAAGGAACTGGGTGTCGCCAATCGTGATTTAGGGACATTGACGAAGGTCGAGGCCGACCGGCTCACAGTCCGCATGGATGGCAAGGAGGGAGGCACGATCAGCTTCAATCCTTCAGAGTTCCGGCAGTTCGACCACGGCTATGCCGTTACGTCGCACAGTTCCCAGGGGCTTACCGCAGACCGGGTGATTGCGCACTTTGACACGGATTCAAGCCGCAGCCTCATTAACAACCGGCTTGCCTACGTCGCCATCTCCCGCGCGTCCGAGGATGCCCGGATTTCACAAACAACGCCGAAACGCTAGGTCAGCGGCTCGCCACCGATGTGACCAAAACTGCCGCCCTGGAGTTCGGCTCCAAATCCCAACAACAACAAGCGTCACCACCTGTAAAGACGCCGAAACCCGTCCAGGTCCACGAGTACGGCAACCCGGAGTCCCGGCTTGCTGCCGTCGCCGCGGACTACGCTGTACTTCCAGAAAGGAGCGTCATAGTCGCTCCAGACCGTGCAG
>CAXTSA010000480.1:567-2135 GCA_964246755.1 uncultured Acidobacteriaceae bacterium | reverse complement strand
CACCGGCAGCGGCGCGCGGCCGCCGCGGCGCAGGAATCGGAGCTGGAGATGCGGACCCGGCAGCACCGGGAGGCGGTGCGTTCGGCGCGCCGCGATGCGCAGCTCCAGGGAGCCTCGCTGGTGCGCGACGCCGTGATGGCGCGGTATACGCAGCGCGAAAGCTACCGGGAGTTTCTGGCCGCGGAGGCCGAACGCGCCATTAACCAGGCCCAGGCCGAAGCCGATGTGGCCCAGCGCAGCGCAAAGGCCGTCGCCGAGGCCCAGATGGCGCTGCTGGACGAGCTCGGCGCCGACGATCTGTGGGTGGTCGAGGAGCTCGACGATCTGAACCGGCCTGAGCCCGGCCCGCGCGAACAGGCGTTTGCGCAAAAAAAAGCTGAAACCAGGGGTGAACTTGCGCACGCTCTTGCCGATATAGTCCTTGGCGCTCGCGAACTGATCCAAGAGCCGCCCCTGCTAACGGTGATGGAAGCTCCCCAACCCGAGAATCTGCCGATGTTGGCTATCACGGCTGAGCCCCAACCCGCTGTGCGCGAAGTCTCCGCATCCGGGCTGACCGTACGGCTGTTCGAAAACATTCCGTCGGCATCGCCTGCGCCTGCGGGCGGCAAGCCGCGCCGTGGAGAGCAGCGAATCGCGGATCTCTCGGTCGCGTTTTCCGACGAAGAGATCGCGGAAACGCTCACAGCGCTGGAAGAAGAGATCGACTTCCGGCGGGCGCCCGCTTTCGCCCACGCGCCGGTCGTGGAAACGCAGTCCATCCCCGGCAATCTGATCGAATTCCCGCGGGAGCTGGTCGCGCCCCGGCGTGCCCGGCCGCGTCTGGCGGAGGGCCCCCTGCGGGACGAACCCGGCCAGCCGCAACTCCGCATCTTCGAGGTCGAGCCGGAGCAGACCGAAACCGAGCCCCTGACCTCGGAACCGACCATGCCGGAGTGGCAGACGCTGCAATTGGGACGCTTCGAAGCCGAGCCGGCTTCGCTGTCGACGGCCTCCGATGCACAGACCCATCTGGCGCTTCCCTTACATGCGGCGCCGTTGGAGCGCCGCATCATGGCGGCCGCCGTGGATTTGTGCTGCATCGGAACGGCATGGCTGGCCGCGGCGGCATGCGGGGCAGAGCTGGCCGGGCCGGGCCTCCGGACGTTGTCGCTTCCGTTGATGGCTGTCTCGGGAATCGCGGCGTTTGCGTTTTTCGCCGTGCTCTACCAAGTGCTCTTCTTTTCCTTCGCGGAAAACACGCCCGGAATGCGATACGCCCGCATTGCGCTGTGTACCTTCAGCGACGAAAACCCGACGCGCAAGGAGCTGAAAAACCGTGTTCCCGCGACCGCGCTCGCGCTGCTGCCGCTGGGCGTGGGGGTCCTGTGGGCGCTGCTCGATGAGGACAAACTGGGCTGGCACGATCGCATGACCCGCACCTACCAGCGCTCGTATCGCTAGTTCTTGGACGAGCCTCTCTCCGGGCGCGGTTTTCCGGCACGCAAAACATCCGGGTGCCCCACGTTTCGATTTTTGAGACGTGGGTTTCCTCGCTATACGACCCATGCAGCGCTACGCCATCACCC
>CAXTSA010000480.1:0-557 GCA_964246755.1 uncultured Acidobacteriaceae bacterium | reverse complement strand
GGCGGCTCAGATGGAGCAATGGGGCGAGGGCGGGGTCGATTGGGTGCAGCTGCGCGAAAAAGCCCTCCCGGAAAGCACGCTCCGGGTGCTGTGCGGCGCGCTTGCCCCAAAGGCGCGGGCGCCGGGAAGCAGCACCCAGCTGGTGGTAAACGGCCTTGCGCCCAGGCTGGCCGTGGAAAGCGGCGCGCACGGCGTCCACCTGCGGAGCGGTTCGGGCGAGCGCGAAATACTGTCTGCCCTGGAGGTATGCGAGGCTGTTTCGGTAAGCTGCCACACACTCGCCGAGGTATCGGCCGCGCGCTCCGGCGGCGCAACTGCGATCCTTTGGGCGCCGGTGTTCGGCAAGGTCGTGGGCGGCGTGCCAATTCACGCTGGAACCGGCCTCCCAGCGCTCGCAGCAGCTTGCCGGCTGGCCGCGTCCGTGCCGGTTTTCGCCCTGGGCGGGGTGACCGTCGCGAATGCGCCAGAGTGCCGTGCTGCGGGCGCAACCGGCGTCGCGGGGATTCGACTTTTCCACGATGAAGACTGGCGGGGACTTAAATAGACCGGTACTGAAA
>CAXTSA010000479.1:851-2137 GCA_964246755.1 uncultured Acidobacteriaceae bacterium | reverse complement strand
GGGACGGTTCAAAGCGCTTTAAAAAGGAAGGTCCGCTGGGACATGGCGGACGGTCACCCAGTGATCCCGGGTAAACTCCCGAATGATCCAGTCGCCCCCGAAGCGGCCGACGCCGCTGTTCTTCTCGCCACCGAACGGGCCGGTTACGGCGTCGTCCACACTGTGATCGTTCACATGTGTCATACCAGCGTCTACTCCGAGGGCGAACCGGACACCGCGCTCCCTGTCCCGCGTGAAGACGCAGCTCGATAAGCCGTACTGGGTGTCGTTGGCGACCTGCAACGCCTCGGCCTCGTTGCTGACCTTGATGATCGGCGCGATTGGCCCAAACATCTCCTCCTGGGCTATCGCCATTTCGTTCTTCACGTCCACGAACACATGTGGCGGCAAGACCTGGCCGTCCGGGGGGCCGCCGATCAGTTCCCGCGCGCCGGCGGCGCGAGCGCCCTCGATGTGCTTCAGATGACCTGAAAGCTGCTTTTTGTTGATGATCGGCCCGATCGACACGGCGGGATCATTCGGATCGCCAAATTTCAGCTCCCTGACACGAGCGGTGAAGAGATCGACGAAATCATCGTACACTTTGGCGTCAACGACGATCCGGTTTGTGCTCATGCAGATTTGTCCCTGGTGCATGAAGCGGCCGACGACAGCGGACCTGACCGCCTGCTCCAGGTCCGCGTCATCCAGAACCACGCAGGGTGCGTTTCCGCCGAGCTCCAGCGCGACCCGCTTCATAGACGGGCCGCTCATCGCCAGGCCGCCGATGTGCCGGCCGACCCGCGTCGATCCGGTGAACGAGATGAACTTCGGAACAGGATGGAGTGTGAACGCGTCGCCGATCTCGGCGATCGGCCCGATCACCACGTTCAGCAGCCCGGCAGGCAGACCCGCCTCCTCGTAGATCTTGGCGAGGAGCAGCGCACCCGTCACCGGGGTGTCTTCCGCAGGCTTGAGCACGACCGCGTTGCCGAGCGCCAACGCAGGTCCGACCGAGCGGTGCGTCAAATACATCGGGAAATTCCACGGGCTGATCACGCCGATGACGCCGAGCGGCTGACGGTAGGCCCGGCTTTCCTTGCCGGATTCGTCGAGCGGCAGGATGCGGCCTTCTACGCGGTGCGGAAATGAAGCGGCCTCAACCGTGATCGCATGCACACATTGCCACTCAAACTCGGCCTTCCAACGCGTGCTGCCCGACTCTCTGATCAGCCAGTCGACGATCTCCGCATGACGCGCTTCCATGATCGTCGCCGCCCGCAGCATTACGGCGGCTCGCTCAGTCC
>CAXTSA010000479.1:0-841 GCA_964246755.1 uncultured Acidobacteriaceae bacterium | reverse complement strand
TTCGCCGCCCATGATTTCTGCGCCCTTGCCGCTGCTTGGTAGGCGTCGTCCAGGTCCTCGCGGTTGGCCTGAACGATCTCGGCTAGCGTTTCGCCCGAGAACGGGTTGGTATCGACCTCCCGACTGCCTTCGCGCCCCGGCCGCCACACACCATCAATATACTGACCGTCGAATCCGACATATCCTGCAGGCGACCCTGCAGGCGACGACGCCGCGGGCTTGATCGGGTCCGTCTGCATGACGTCAGTCTTGGGATCTTGCATGTCCACTACTCCGATTGTCATGGTCTACCGCTTGGGAAGGATGTCTGACTCGGCTTGTGTTTTTGGCTTCAGTGAAGCCTGCATGCCGGAAAGGACCTGTCTCTGAATAAATAAGGCAAGAGACTTCCCCCGCCTGTCGAGCACCTCGTAGAAGCCTGGGTGATCACGTTGACCCACCTCGCGAAGGCGGACATAAAGCTCTCAAGTAATGTGCGCGTTCCATCATTGGCGATGCGCCCTGCTTCGTCGAACAATCCCGCCGCACCGCCGACATAGGCATCGGGTTGGGCCATGGCTGGGACGTTTAAGAAAACAAGGGCTTAAGGGCGGACCCGCGCGGGCTCAGAATCTGAGACGAGAACCGAGCGACTGTCTTCAAACCCCGCTCTGGCCAGATTGCGAGACAGGTGAGCAGTTCATCGGAGGTGTTCAAGGAACAGAGCTCGCCCGTCCATCCTTGCCCCCGTGACGCTGGCGTTGTGGCGTCGCTTCGAGCAGCCGGCACGCGGGCCGCACGTCGCTTCGTAAAAGCCTCCGAGCAGGGGCGAGGTCATTTCATGGCGCCGATCAGTTGGAGG
>CAXTSA010000478.1:0-2138 GCA_964246755.1 uncultured Acidobacteriaceae bacterium | reverse complement strand
AACATACCTTCAGCCTGCAGCAATTACTGGAAGAAGTAAGGTCCCATGTGACCCTCGGGGTCGCTCTATGAGGTGGAAATGATGGCCAGAATTCTGATCGTCGAAGACAATGAACTCAACCGTGACATGCTTTCCCGGCGGCTAATCCGTAATGGATACAATATTCTGCTGGCTCTGGACGGGCTTCAGGGCGTGGAGATGGCCCAGAAAGAAAAGCCGGATCTTATTCTGATGGATATGAGCTTGCCTACGTTGACCGGCTGGGAGGCGACCAGGCGGTTGAAGGCGTCCCCAGTAACGAAAGCGATTCCGGTCATTGCGCTTACGGCGCACGCGATGAACTCGGACCGGCAGCAGGCGCTGGAAGCTGGATGCGATGATTTCGACACCAAGCCGATCGAGCTGGCGCGTCTGCTCGAAAAGGTACGGGCTCTGCTGCGCTCGGCCCTGCCTTGACGTTCCAAGGTAACCAGCGTTCCGCCCAAATTAGCCTTCCACCCTAATTTGGCACGAAGCCACACCCGTACCGCAACATCCGGCTACCTTGCGCAAACTGCACTCACGAAGCAGGGCATCAAGAATGAGGGACGAGAGGGAGCGTCATAGCAAAATGGACGGAGCGCGCAATCTGAAACACGAACTACGGACGCCGGTCAACCACATTGTTGGTTACAGTGGCCTGTTACTCGAATCGGCGCAGGACGCCACAGACGACGTTTCTCAGCAGCAGGTGGTTATGCTGCAATCCCTCGCCGCCGAGCTGAATGTGGTTGTCGAGGGCATCCTGCTGCAGTCGCATGGTGTGCTTAATCAGGCGGATATCGAAACGATTGCCAACGCTCTGTTCTCCCTGCGTTCGCAGGTGGAACAGACACGAGTACAAATCGCCGGTTCCGCGCTCGACGAATCGATGGCCAGCGATCTCGATAAAATCCGGGGAGCCGTTCAACGATTGCAGTCCCTTCTGGAAGGCTCCTTTGCTGTCGCAGCGTATCCCGCGGGCAAGCCCGATGCTCCGTAGGTCGCGAAGCCGGGAACCGATGCGTTTCCTCTTGGACCGCTTTTTGTGTCGCCTTTAGCCGGGCGACCCGGCATACGGTCAGGCTTCGGCCTATAAAGTCGCGACTTGCTACTCCCTCGTCATAGCGATTATGTGGTGAGTGAAATTAGCGTCGCGTCTGTTCATGGGGACCATAGGAAGTCTGTGGTGCTCACGCTGCGGTCTTGGCGGCTCCAAATTGATTAATCAGCAGCATGGCAACCAGTGCTACGAGCTCAGGGAGTTGTTCTTGTCACCGACTGCAGCATGTCCTTATCCAGGCTGAGATCGGCGACCAGCTTCTTCAGCCGCCTGTTTTCATCGCGAAGATGCTTGACCTCCTCGGCCTCGCTCACTTCCATGCCGCCGTACTTGGCCTTCCAGGCACAGATCGTGTGCTTCGAGACACACTGCTCCCGCGCCATATCCTCGGCCTTGCACCCTGTTCCACCTTCCTTAAAATCGCGCTGATCGCCGCTTCCGTGTGCTTGCTCCTGCCCATCCTCTTTCTCCGTCCAAATCGTAATCCCAAATGGACGAACTGAGGGGGTCACGTCATAATCAAGATAGTCGATCCGCAACGTCTTCAGGAGAGTACCTGCAATGAGCTTCGGCACTAAAATTTCTGCAGAATCCGATAGTACAATCCGAGACATCTTCGCTTACGCGACGCGGATCGGAAGTGAGCCTCAGTTTGAGGAATTGGTGCGCCTGAACGCAGATTTTGCACGCGACCTGGTCGGCGCTGACCGCTGCAGCCTCTGGCTCCTCGATTCGACGACAAATGAGCTCTGGACGAAGGTCGCTCATGAAGTTGAATCGCTTCGCATTCCTTTCGGAATGGGAATTGTCGGGGCATGCATCCGCGAGAACCGCGTGATTCTGATCAATGAAGCGGAGGACGAGCCGCGCTTTCTGCGCAGCGTGGATCAAAACAGCGGGTATCGCACCAAGCAGATTCTTTGCGTGCCGCTGCGTGGCGAGGGCAAGGTAATCGGTGCCTTGCAGCTCCTCAACAAGCCGGGCGGATTTACAGGGGCCGATGCCGAGCTGCTTGGGCTAATCGCCCACTTTGCGGCAAGCGCGGTCGAAACTGAGC
>CAXTSA010000477.1:0-2167 GCA_964246755.1 uncultured Acidobacteriaceae bacterium | reverse complement strand
TGCTCCCACAGCTCGCACGCGGTCGTCTCGTGATGAAACGCCGGATTCGCCCCGTTTTCAAACTGCCCGGCGACAAAGTACTCCGGCCCACCCTCGGCCAGCGCGCGCATCTCGCGGATCGCCCCGCGAATCCCCTCGCTCTCCGGGGTGCGAAGCACAGTCGCTCCAAAGGCCCGCATAAGCGTGACCTTCTCCTCCGCAAACCCCTCAGGCACGTAGAGCACGACCTTATACCCATGATTGATCCCGGCCAGCGCCAAGCCAACGCCCGTATTGCCCGCCGTCGCCTCCACAATCGTCATTCCCGGCCGCAGAGCCCCCCGCCGCTCCGCATCAAGCACGATCCCTAGCGCCGCGCGATCCTTCACGCTGCCGCCAGGATTCAGGAACTCGAGCTTGGCAAACACCGCCGCACGATGCGCGGAAGCCGCGAGTCGCTGCAACCGGAGCATCGGCGTCGCGCCGATCAGCTCCAGAATGCTTCCCGCCACGCGCAGCGCGCTTCGCTCGGCCACGGCCTGCATCGCCTAGCCCTGCTCCGGCGCGCTCGGCCCGGGGGCAGCCCGGCCCAGCACCGAGGCCACGGCATCCTTGATCTTGCCGTTGATCAGCGAGCAAGGCACCAGCATGGGCGAGTCCGTGCACTGCACCGCCAGCGTCTTGGCTTCGGGGTTGTAGTCCCACCGCAGGGAAAAGCCGCTGTAGGAGGTCTGGCCGCTGTGGCCCGCTCCAGCGAGCCCAGGCAGGCCGAACTGCTGCCCCTTCGCCAGGAACATCGCCACGTGTTCGCTCGCCACGCCCGAAAAAACCTGCTCCTCACATTGCGCCATGATGCACCTCGTTCTCTACTTCTGTGCCGCGCTCGTCGGATCGGTCATCTGCGGCTCGTTCGCGGGCGCTTTGCCCGGCTTTGGGTAATACCCGCTCCGCGTCCGTACATTCAGGTTCCGCCTGCCCCCGTTCGCATGCGCCAGTACCCTCACAGCGCGATACCCGCCCAGGTTCACAGGCTTGGTCGAGTGATAACCAATCGTGTACTGCGACCGGATATCCTTGGCCACCTCGTCCGCCACCGCATCCACATCGTTCAGCGACCGAGGAAAGTACGCGATCCCGCCCGTTTCCTGCGCCATCAGCTGCAACGCGCGCTTCGCAGTCCGCGCCTCATGCGCCCCGCCGTCATCGCCAAACAGCAGCCCGATGCAGTACACGATGGGCCCGCCCAGGTCCTGCACCCGGCGGATCGTCTGCTCCAGCGTCAGCCCGGAAGCATTGTCCTCGCCGTCGGTAATCACCAGGATCACCTGTTTGGGCCGCTTGGCGCCCTTGCTCAGCTCATCGGCCGAAGCCACCGTCGCATCGTACAGCGCCGTGCCGCCCTTCGAGTCGTAATGCGCCAGCCCGTCGCGCAGCTTGTTCAGATCGCTCGTAAAGTCCTGGTCGATAAACGCCTCGTCTGAAAAATTGACGACAAAGGCCTCATCCTGCGGGTTCGAGGCCCGTACCAGGTCCAGCGCCGCCGCGTTCACCGCGCCCCGCTTGGTTCGCATCGAGCCTGAGTTGTCGACCAGGATTCCCATGGAAACCGGCGTGTCCGAATGCTGAAACGCCGCGATGGCCTGCGGCACCCCATCCTCAAAAACGTGGAAATCGTCCCGCGCCAGATCGTTCACCAGGTGTCCCTGGTCATCGAGTACGGTCGCGTTCAGCACCACTTCCTGCACGTCGCGGCGCAGCGTGTAGCGGCCTTCCTGCTTGCCGATGTCGTCGGTCTGTTTCGCCCCGGCCACCGCATCATTGCCGCTGCTGGGCTTCACAGCGGCATTGTCGGCCGCGTCCGGCGACCGGACCGGGTCGCGCTCCACCTCGAGGCCCTGCTGCGTCTCCGGCGGCGCGGCTGTCCCCGCACTCTGCGCGCGCACAACCCCGGCGGGGAACAGCACCGCCGAAACAAGGAAAATAGCGAGTTGGCTACTGAGCAGGCGCATAATAACCGGACCGGGCGTGCACCGTGAGCTGAGGGAGCCCCGGCGGCGGCTCGAGCCGTACCTTCACTTTACGCCACTTGCCATCTTTTCTAAGATCGGTCGACCGATAGCCCAGCACATACTCGTCGCGCAGCTCGTCGCTGATCTTCGCCGCCACGTCCGCCATGTCACTTAAATCA
>CAXTSA010000476.1:0-2168 GCA_964246755.1 uncultured Acidobacteriaceae bacterium | reverse complement strand
GGTGTCGCAGCCAAATGATAATGTCCTATTGGTGCCAGATAGAAATGTCCTATTGACGGAGGCACGCTGGGGAGTTGGAAACGGACCAACTCCTGATGACGCAGAAAGAGCGCGACCGGCTGGTGGCGCTGAAGAAAGCCAAGAAGAAGCTAATCACGCAGAAGGAGGCAGCGGCCGAAATCGGCGTGAGCGAACGACAGGTGCGGCGGATGCTCGGGAAGTTGGGAGAGCGCGGAGACGGTTCGGTGATTCATGCATCGCGCGGACGGCGGTCCAATCGCAAGCTGGACGAGCAGGTGCGCAAACGTGCGATCGAGATTCTGAGCCAGGAGGTGTATCGAGGGTTCGGGCCGACACTGGCGGCCGAGTATCTGGCGAAGAAGCACAAGCTGAAGGTCGGGCGGGAGACGCTGCGGGGCTGGATGATGGAGGCCAAGCTCTGGCGGGCAAAGCCCAAATCGGCAGGCAAAGTGCACACGTGGCGGGCGCGCCGCAGCCGCTGTGGGGAACTGGTGCAGTGGGACACGAGCGAGCACGACTGGTTGGAAGGCCGCGGTCCGAAGTTGTCTCTGATCAGCATGATCGACGATGCCACCAGTCGCCTGCTGGCGCGCTTTGTCGAGCACGATTCCACGGCGGAGAACATGCGCCTGCTTGGGACGTACCTGGAACGCTACGGCCGGCCGCTGAGCTTTTACACCGACAAGGCTTCGCTGTTTGTGACCAGCCCGGCAATGCGACGCGGCGAACTGGCGCGCAAGGATGCGCCAGCGCTTCGGCCAACGCAGATTGGCCGCGCACTCCAGCAATTAGATATCGAGTGGATTGCAGCCCATTCGCCGCAAGCCAAGGGACGCATCGAACGCGGATTCAGCACGGCTCAGGATCGCCTGGTGAAGGGCTTGCGCGTAGCCGGAGCCAGAACGCTCGCTGCCGCCAATGCCTATCTGGAAAACGAATTTCTCCCTTGGTGGAATCAGACCCTTACAGTAGTACCGGCTTGTTCGGACGATGCCCATCGGCAACTCGGGAAAGAGCACTCGTTACCAGCCATCCTCAGCCACGTCGAAACACGCCAGGTGGCCAACGACTACACGGTACGTTTCGAAGGCAAGCTACATCAGATCGCACGCTCGGATGTTCGCGCTGGACTGCGCGGCGGAACCGTCTCGGTCGAGCAGCGCCTGGACGGTACGCTGGCGGTGCGTTTCGAGGATCGCTATCTCACCGTGGCCGAATGTGCACCACGGCCCAGGAAGATTGCCCCGCCCAAACCCCCTGCTGTTCCCAAGAAAGCTCATCACAAGCCGAGCGAAGCATCGCGTCAAAGTCTCAGCAAGCTCGTGCGGCCTGGTGGACTGCCGGTGTGGAAGGCCGCTCAAATCAACCGCACACGAACACAGTAACCCGCAAAGCGGAGCGCCGGGCAAAAACGGCCCGGCGGTCTTCGCGCTTACTCTATCCGAAAACCGCTGCTCTGAAGCTTCACCGAAGCAGAGCCTGTAAAAACCAAAACCCTCGGAATCGGTGGCTGTCATGCCGTGGCCGGGTTAACCGAGGGTTTGGCGCCATCTGCTTCGGAGCCAGCCCCGTCGCAGCGGTCTTCGGATCTGCCCCAAGGAGCGCGACCTCCTCGGAACATCGTTCTCAACTTAACCTCACTCCTCAACTCCCGGCCTCCAAACAGGACATTTCTATTTTGCAGAGAATAGGACATTTCTATTCGGCGTTGACACAAATATTTACGCAACGAGAACGGAACGGTATCGTGCCTTCCCCTGCCGCGTATGGTCGAGCGCTCGATTCACCTCCGTCATCGGAAATGTCTCGATCATCGGTTTGATGCCATGCTGAGCGGTAAACGCAAGCATCTGCTGTGTCTCATCGACAGAACCGGGCGCACCGCCCACCACCGATTTTTCTCCTGCAATGAGGCTCCAGGGCGAGCAAGCGATAGGTTTGTCCGGAATGCCTGCGATGCAGAGCTTGCCTTGTGGCCTAAGGGCAGCCAGGTATGAATCCCAAGGCATGTCGGCCGATACCGTGGACAGGATAAAGTCGAAAGATCTCGCAGCTTTGCTAAGTTCGTCCGTGCCACGAGTTGCGATAAAGTGCCTGGCTCCGAAACCATGGGCCTGTTCGTCTTTGTCGTGCGTTGAGCTGATAGC
>CAXTSA010000475.1:0-2174 GCA_964246755.1 uncultured Acidobacteriaceae bacterium | reverse complement strand
GCGTATCGCGAGACGCTGCGAGCCGGGCTGCCGGAAGGGGCTGTCTGCTTTGTGCTGCTGGAGGCGCCGAAACAGGTGCTGGTAGACCGGCTGGAGCGCCGGAAGGGACACTTTATGAGTCCGGCGCTGCTGGACAGCCAGCTGGCTACGCTGGAGAGGACGCCGGATTTGATGGAGGTGTCGGCGACGGAGACGCCGGAAGAGGCGGCGGAGGAGATTTTAGGGAGGCTTGGTGTGGTTGGTAGCCGGTAAGGGCTCTTGTGGATCGATTGCACGGGCGTTGCACTATTGAGGCCCGGTCCTGACTCGTAGCATGCAGAAAAGCAGTTCCTTTGGCATGGAGCGCTACCGCTTCGCTCAGGAGGACAGTTCTCCGGGGCTGAAGATGACCCGTTTTGGGAATGGGGATGACAGGCTGCCGAATCGGGATGACAGACTTGGCGAGGTGAAGTCGCGATCCATCCCGCCGGTGGGCGAACCGGTAAGATGGAGGCTATGGCACGACTCACCATCTTTTTCGGTATCGTTTTGTTTTTGCTCGGCGTGCTCACGTATATGCAGACCGGCAAGACGTTTCCTACTTCACTGATTCCGGCTTATTTTGGCGTGGTGCTTGCGGTGTGCGGGGCGCTGGCGCGTACTACCGACTTGAAGCGGCGCGCGCTGTGGATGCATATTGCCGTGACGGTTGGGCTGCTGGGGTTCTTGGCGACGGCGAAGTCGATTGTTGATTATGTCCGGATGAAGGAAGGCGTGCAGTTCCGGTACCCGATCGCGGTGGAAGAGAAGGCCGCGATGGCGATGCTGCTGCTGGTGTTTGTAATTGCGTGTGTGCGGAACTTTGTGCAGGCGCGGCGGGCGAGGGCTTGAGCACGATGCGCGGCGGCGGCGGTATGGCGCTGAACGCCGAGCGCGGCGGGAGCAGGCGCGGGGGGGGTCCGCCGGCGCGCCGGGGCGCGGGCGGCGGGGGACCCCTCCGAGCCGAAGCGCAAGCCGGATTTGAAGAAGGTGCTGCCCGAGGTGTGGAAGCTGGTACGTCCGCGGCGGTGGCTGCTGCTGTTCGGGCTCTTTCTGGTGTTAGTGAGGAGTACGTCCGGGCTGGTGCTGCCGTACATCACGAAGTTTCTGCTGGATAACGTGTTTGCGCCGCATAAGCCGCAGTTGCTGCTGCCGCTGGTGCTGATCGTGTTTGGGGCGACGGCGGTGCAGGCGACAACCTCGTACGCGTTGACGCAGCTACTCTCGAAGGCGGCGCAGAGGATGATCACGGAGCTGCGCGAGCAGGTGCAGCAGCATATCGGGCGGCTGCCGGTTTCGTTTTACGACGCGAACCGGACCGGCGTGCTGGTGTCGCGAATCATGACGGATGTGGAGGGCGTGCGGAACCTGATCGGGACTGGGCTGATCGAGTTCGTGGGAGGAATTGTCACCGCGATCGTTGCATTTGTGATTCTGGTGCAGGCGAGCCCGCGGATGACGCTGGTGTTGTTTCTCGCGCTGATGATCTTTGTCTTTATTTTGCAGAAGGCGTTTAAAACGATCCGGCCGATTTTTCGCGAGCGCGGGAAGATCAATGCCGAGGTGACGGGAAGGTTGACGGAGTCGCTCGGCGGGGTGCGGGTCGTCAAAGGGTATCACGCGGAACAGCGCGAGGCGACAGTGTTTTCGGTGGGCGTGAACCGGCTGCTGGCGAACGTGATCTCGTCGCTGACCGCGACCAGCTTGCTGGCGCTGGCGGCTACGGCGATCCTGGGCGTCGTGGGCGGGTTGGTAATGTTTTTCGGCGGGCGCGAGGTGCTGGCGAGCCAGCTGGGGGCGCATCCGGGGGCGCATGTGCTGCACTCGGCCGGAGGGTACTTCCAGTACACGGCGATCTTGGCGTTCATGATCGCGCCGATCTTCCAGGTGGTGAATGTGGGGACGCAGCTTACCGAAGCCGTGGCCGGGCTGGACCGCACGATGGAGGTGCTGGGGGAGCGCGAGGAGTTTAGCGATCCTGACCGGAAAGGGCAACTGCCGCCAATACGTGGAGAGGTCGAGTTCCGGGATGTGCGGTTTGCGTATGAGACAGACAAGCCGGTGCTGCACGGGATCACGTTTACAGCCCAGCCGGGGACGGTGACGGCGCTGGTGGGGTCGTCGGGGTCGGGCAAGAGTACGATCATTTCGCTGAT
>CAXTSA010000474.1:0-2181 GCA_964246755.1 uncultured Acidobacteriaceae bacterium | reverse complement strand
CAGGGCAGAGCGGTGCAGATTTCGGAGAGATTTTCAAAAGGCGTTGAGACAGCGCCTTCAAGCTCTCGCGTCGCAAGCAGGGAGCCCTTGGCGAAAACGAGATCGCACACGCCCGAGACACAGACGTCCGAGCGTCCATCTCCTATATGGGCGCGGCGACCCGAAGATGCGATGGCAGCGCACTTACAGGCGCCGGAGGAGCAGGCGCGCTGCGCGTAAGGGAACTCGACCCGCCACCCCCCTTCCTCTAGAGCAATCAGACGGTTGGCCATAATCGGGCCTTCTGAGAGGCCCATCCGCTGCATGACGCGGTGCATGACCCAGTCATAGCCGTCGCAGACGACCTGCGCGGGCAAGCCCAGTTTCGCGCAAACGGTAAAAAGATCCACCACGCCGGGGTCGATAGGCTGGCGGTCCACCCAATCCCCCAGTTCCGCCGGCGATACGCGCAGCAGGCGCGTCTGACGTTCCAGGCAGGCCTTGGACCCGATCTCGCCCGCGAGCCACTGCGCCTCGATCGCGCGCCACTGCGGGTCGGCGAAGGCGTCGAGCAGGGATTGTACCATATCGGTACAGGTGATGGTGCCGTCGAAGTCGCAGGAGATCGTCCACGGTGCAGAGGCGGACACCTCCGCCGCATGGCGTGCAATGTTAACGGACATAGGCGTGCGGGCCGGGCCTGATCGCATCGCGTCCGTCAGGCCGACGTCACAGCGCGGAACAGAGCCACGCCGGCTGCGAATCCGGCGCTCTCGACGCCGCTGTTTTCGTTGATACCCACCTACGACCTCGTACCGGGGAAGCGCAGATTCGGTCCTCGTTCGGATTACCCGCACTTCCCGCCTAGACGGAATATTTCCGTAATGATACCTCGAATGAACGCGGCCGACCATTGCAGCATGTGCGGCTAGAAGGCGCGGCGGCGTGAAGTCGGTCCAGCTTGATCTTCCCGATCGCGGTCTCGTCCGCTCGCCAGGAACAGGTTAGCCTTGCAGTGCCGCAAGGGTGGTCGCGATTCGGTCAGCTCGCGAAGGAAAAGCTGCAGGTAATTTGAGAGACTTGGAGCCGAGCGGCAACTTTGTAGTCGTCATCATAAGTCAATTTGCTGAGCGGTTATCGTCGGTTATTAAGTCGAGTTGCTGCCGAGATTCAGCAAGCCATGTTAATGGGTTGACGGATTGGAGGGTGGCCTTGATGCGGAGCAAGACCGTCACGCTTTGCGCTGGCACGCTTGCGGTCTGCCTGGTCGGGAGCGCTCAAGCCGCTCACGCGCCATCCGCAGAGAGGCGCTCGGGCCTCGTGATGCTGCGGCGAGAGAGCATAGAATACGGGCTGACCCGCGTAGAAATGGCACACCATCTGATCGCCGGCTCCGGAGCCCGAGGGGGCTCAGAAAAGCTGGTAGAGGAGGTCGACTGTAAGGATCACGCCATTCGCCTCGCAACGCGCGAGGTGTTCGCCAGGCCGGGGCTGGAAGGACAGCTTCTCTCCAGTTCGAGCGGGCAGGAGAGCTGGGAGCCTGCGATACAGGGTACTCTGGACTTTCAAATCTTTCGGGAAGCCTGTGAGCCAGCGCAGCCTCGGTCGGCCGTAAGCGTCAAGCATGAGCCTTCGATAAACGCCATCGCGGCGCCTGCGCCGTCAGCCAACAGTGCGGCCCGCCTCTCGTATACAACCAAGTATGACATTCAGGTCGGGTCCTTTAACAACGCTCTTCCGGCAAAGACGGCGTTGCGCCAAGCGGCCGAACTCCTCAACGCGGAACAAGGCCAGTTGGTCGTAGAGGCGGGTAAAAACGGCGCTGTTCGAGTGTACCGGGCGATCGTCACCGGGTTTAATGATCGTGACGAGGCTGCGAAGGCGTGCGTACACCTGCAGACGTCCCGTATCCCCTGCTTGGTCCGACGCTCGGCCGCAGACTAGGGGCCGGTTCGCCCCTGGAGGTGAGCAGCAGCCCCAATGTGGCGGTGACGGTGGGATTCGAACCCACGATACCCTTTCGGGTATGACGATTTAGCAAACCGTTGCCTTCAGCCTCTCGGCCACGTCACCTTGGTCGCCGGAGCGAAAGACCGTCTCCGGTGGCTGACCGGGCGACGCGAGAAGACGGGCATAGCGGCAACATGCCGAGCGATCAATCTCAACCCACGCGAGACTTTAACGCGGCGCTCAAGCTCGCCG
>CAXTSA010000473.1:0-2192 GCA_964246755.1 uncultured Acidobacteriaceae bacterium | reverse complement strand
GACCGCAGCGCCTAGTTGCGCCTCCATTTGTTCCTGCGCCGGCCAGCACATCTGGTTCGCGCTCAGCCGCTGGTCGCCACTCGCCACCAGCAGCACCGGAGTGTTCGACGCCGCCATCACGGCGCAGCCTCAAGCCTGGCAGGAACAGACCTGGCGTTGGACCACCACGATGGCCCCTCGGGAGCCGGCTGGACTTGCAGGTAGGACATGAGAACCATCCTGGAATATGGGGAGGTCGCGGTATCGCCGACAGTGCCACTATATCGTTGAACGAGATGCTGAGTTCGCGTGGGTCGTCCAGATGGGCGTGAAGACACCTGTTGATCGAGGCATTTCAGGCTGCCGGCTGCTCCAGGCCGCAGGAGCGGAACAGCAGGGTGCGGCAGGCGGGTGGTGCGCTGGCGCGCGTGCTGACAGGTGCTCTCTCAGGTGCGGGTCCACCCGCTGCGCACTGTAGCTCCACGCCAACCATAGAGCGCGACGAGAAGGAAGCAGATCGTCGTCAGTGCGTAAGCGTGAACAATGCCGATCCGTTCTCCCAGGAAACCCATGATCAGAGGCAGGACGGCGCCACCAGCCACGCCCGAGACAATGGCGGAGCCGCCGAGCTTGGTAGCGGGACCCAGGTCGCGAACGCCCAAGGCGAAGATTGTCGGATACATGATCGACATGAAGAAGAAGACTGCCACCAGGGCGATCGTCGAGACGTAGGGGATGCCAAGCGCGACAATCGCGGTCAGGACCGCGGCCGCGCAGGCGTAGAGGGTCAGGATCAGGCGAGGTGAGACACGAACCATCAGGCCGGTGGTGACGAAGCGGCCGATCGTGAAGAGAAGAAGGCTTCCAGAGAGAAGGAAGGCGGCGCGTTCGGATTGCAGACCGGGCCAGTTGGCAGTGACCGTGTTGATAAAGAAGGCGGCGCAGGCGACCTGGGCGGCGACGTAGACGAACTGTGCACCGGCGCCGAGCACGAGGTGCGGGCGTGCAAGCAGGCCAAGTGCTGCAGCACGGATGTTTTCTCGAGGTTCCTTGATCTCGGGCAGACGCAGGCGCCAGAAGATCACCAGGACGATTGCGACGACGACACCAATGGCGGCGTAGGTTTGTTCGACGGAGCGAAGGGCGCCAGGCCCGTGCTGGGTGCCCACGCCGAAGAACATCACGCCGCCGATGATCGGGCCGAGGAAGCTGCCAAGACCGTTGAAGGATTGCGACAGGTTCAGGCGGCGTTCCGCGGTCTGGTCGGGACCGAGCAGAGTGACATAAGGATTTGCGGCACTTTCGAGGCAGGCCAGGCCGCTGGCGATCACGAAGAGGGCGATGAGAAAGACGCCGAAGCTGCCGATCGACGCGGCAGGGATGAAGAGAACGGCGCCAGTGGCATAGAGCGCGAGGCCCAGCAGGATGCCGCCCTTGTAACCGATCCTGGTCATCAGCTGCCCGGCAGGAACGCTCACGAGGAAGTAGGCTCCGAAATAGGAGGCTTGCAACCAGGCGGAGTTCGCTCTGCTGACGTGGAGCGTGTCCTGGAAATGCTTGTTGAGCGTATCGAGGAGGCCGTAGGAGAGGCCCCAGAGAAAGAAAAGGATGGTCACGAAGACGAGTGCGACAGAGACTTTTGGTGTCTCCGTCGCAACTGGTCGGACATAGGAGGCGTCTGCATTCAACATTGGATTTCCGCCCATTTTTCGATTTTCAGCTGCCAACGCGCGGCGCCGTGGTCTGGTTGAGCATAGACAAGCGGTCTTTCAGCCCCTGCGTCAATGACGGATCTGGAATGGTGGAACTTCAGTCGCGGCGCCGCCGCCTGCCGGTCGAATTCGGCGTCGCTGCCCTGCGGCAGAACACCGGCATGCTCGATCCGGAAACACCGATCGGGTGTGCATCGTGGTGCTTTGTCGTAACGACACGAATATGACCCGGCAGGCGTTTCGGGACAAAGCCTGTCCGCCTGGGCTTGCCGAGCCGGAGGCGCCGGTTGTACAAGGGTTATGGTTGTCCGCGTAGCTCAGCCGGATAGAGCACAGGATTCCTTGTCACCAACTGGGCGTCGCGATGGGAAACCGCGCGGCGGATCCGCTCAAAGTCGGGGAAAGCTGAGGCGCGCGAGCGCCGTGCCAATCCCGAGCCAAGCCCGTATCCCGCAAGGGAGCCGGGAAGGTGTAGAGACTGGACGGGCGGCACCTAAGGGT
>CAXTSA010000472.1:0-2193 GCA_964246755.1 uncultured Acidobacteriaceae bacterium | reverse complement strand
CCCCCTGCGTCGTGCCGCTCTTCACCGGGCAGGTGTTCGACAACTACAGTGACAAGCCGTTCGCGTACGAGCCGCCCAGCGCCTGCAAAGGTCCATGGAGCAAGGTCGTCTTCACGGCGGACTTTAACGTCACCGCAGGTCGCCAGTTCGACCGCACGGCTAAGTTCTTCCTGGGCGGCGCGAATATCTACTTCGGAACTACTGCTGAACCCCGAGCGGCACTCAGCCCGTCCTGGCACGTCGAGCGAGACATTACCGACCTGTCGGCACTGCTGGCCGCCTCCGAGCCCGGCGTCGCTTCGCTCGGCAACTTCTACGGCGTCTCCGGCGGGGTCAACTACAACGGAAGCATCACCGGCAGTGCGCAGCTTGCCTTCTACCCCGCCGGACCCAACGACCCCGCGCCGGCTGAGCCCGATACAGTGCTGCCGCTCAACCCGGCCGGAGCTACGACCGCGCTCCAGACCACGAACGACCGCCTGACCGGCACCTTCCCGAGCCTTCCTCGGAATATTGAAGGCGCGTATCTGGAGCTGTTTTCGCAGAGCCAGGCCGGCGACGAATTCTGGTATACCTGCTCGCCTTCAAGCGTCGCCGCGCAACTCGACGGCAACTGCGGCAATACCGGTTTCCGCGAGACGGAAGTCTACGTGGACGGCAAACCGGCCGGCATCGCGCCCGTGCTGCCCTGGATCTACACGGGCGGCATCGACCCGTCCTTGTGGGAGCCGATTACCGGCTTGCAAACGCTCAACTTCAAGCCCTACCTGGTCGACCTGACCCCGTTCGCAGGCCTGCTTTCCGATGGCTCGCAGCACACGGTCGCAATGGGCGTCTTCAACGCGAACGGGGAGTTCGACGTCACCGGCACACTGCTGCTTTACCTGGACCACGGCGGCGCGCAGGTGACGGGCGCCGTCACGGAGAACACCCTCGGCGCGGCCCCCACACCGATCGTTAAGGCGGACCCGCCCGTCACGAAAAACGGCACCACGCAGGGACTAACGTATGTGACCTCGCTGCGCGCGTTCCGGTTGAGCGGTGTCGTTAACACCTCACACGGGGCCGTGACGACGACCATCGACGAAACGGTGGACTTCGGCAACTACCAGTTCATCCATTTCAACAACCTGCTGTACACGCAGGACATCACGCAGCTGGGCGGAGCCTACTCGCTGACCCGGAAACAGAGCGGGGGGCAGATTGTGGAAACGCAGAAGTCCACCATCTATCCGTTCACCTTCAACTAGAACTCGACGACCAACGCCGACGGATCGAGCAGCTTTGGCGCGCACATCGATCAGCAGGACTTCGAATACGAGACGCAGAACGTAAACGGGGCAACGACCTATAGCAGCAGCTCGCAGGAGGAGGTCGGCTCGACCGATAACTACGCTCTGAACGCGAGCGGCGCGCTGGTAAACCGCACCACCGGCAGCAATGGGAGCTACAAGTCGGCCGACTCGCTCGGCCACTGCTACAGCCGAGCGCTCACCTCGACCGACCTGAAGCTGGCCACGGTCGAAGACGGCGCGAACTGCGGAGGGACAAACAAGCCGTAGGCCGGATCGTAAACAGAGCAATCACGCAGAGGGCCGGGCGACAGCCTGGCTCTTTGCTTTCCATAGCTTTCTACATACATAAAGTCGATTTTGCGGGGCGATTTTGATGGGAGCGGCGCCGCTTCCGTTCCGCACTGGATAAACGGCATCTACGTTCCTCAGATACTCGGTACAGTGAGGTAGTCCGGCGGCTTCGTAGTGCCGGCTTTACCCGCGCCGGTTTTCCCTTCGATAAAACGCAACAGGAGTTTTGATTTACATGAGCGACGATTTCGAGATCGCGAGACAAGGCAGCAGGGCCAAGCGGCCTGGCTCACCGTGCGAGGCTCCACAGGAAACCGAGTCAGAACCCCATCAGCCGTGGGTGCCCGAGCCCGGCAACGCGATCGGTACGGAACGGATCTCGCGGCGAGGTTTTCTGCAGGGCGCTTCCCTGGTAGCCGGCGCGCTGGCAGTTGCCGCGCCTGTGCCGGACGCGCGGGCGCAGGACGCCAAGCTGGCGACAGCGCCGGTGCGCAACGCGCCGTTGTCGATCACAATCAATGGCGAGAAGAAAGAGCTGCAGGTCGACCCGCGTATCAGCCTGCTTGACCTGCTGCGCGAGCAGATCGGCCTGACCGGCACCAAGAAG
>CAXTSA010000471.1:0-2202 GCA_964246755.1 uncultured Acidobacteriaceae bacterium | reverse complement strand
CATCATGCCCATCGAGCCCAGCGTCAGCTTGATCAGCAGCACCACGGGAAAGTACGCCCATACCCCGTGCGCGTACACCCGCCCCAGAAAAAAGCTGGGCATAAAATTCGCCACCCGGCGCACATCGGCCAGCCCATACAGCCAGCTCTCCGGCAGCAAGTGCAGCTGCGCAAACAGCAGGATTCCCTCGGCCTCCACCGGCTTGAGGCTCGATACATACTGCGCCAGGGTCGGGTCCAGTCGCAGCGCACCCGGCCTCGCCTGGTATCGAAATCCATAAAATGCCCAGAGCACCACCACGGCGATGCCAACAATGGCCGCCAGCGCGCTGCCAAGCCGCAAGGCATACAGCCCGGTACGCCGGTACGATGGATCATCCTGCGCAAAGCCCTGCCGCGGGCGCGACGCAGCACCTGCCTTTTCCTTCCTGCTCAAGAACTCGCGGGCCGCAACCTCGCCCAGCAGGAGCAGCACCAGGGCCGGCAGCAGCACCACCGCCGAGTGCTTAGCCGCCAGCGCCAATCCGGCCGCCACACCCGTCACCGCTAGCCGCACCGCCGATGGCCGCTTCACATACCGGTACAGCGCGAACACCGTCGCGAAAAACAGGCACGTGATCGCCGAGTCCGTCGTAACGAACGGCCCATGTGTCAACAGGCTCGGCTCCAGCACCACCAGCCCCATCGCCAGCAGCCCGACACCGGTCCCAAACATCTCCCGCCCGGCTAAAAACACCAGCAATGCCAGCGCCAGCGCAAACACCGTAACCGCCATGCGCGCCCGAAACAGCAGCGTGTCCGCCGAGTAAGCAGGCTGGCGAAACAGCAGCTCCCGCCCGTCAAAGTACGCCTCGTCTTTGAAGAACCGCCCCTTGAGCACCGGTACTTTCAACGGCAGCCCAATCAGCGGCAGCGCCGCCACCATCTTCACCATCGGCGGGTGCTCCGGGTTCAGCCCGAGATCGCCCGTCCGCAGCGACATATAGCCCGAAAACAGATGATCCCCCTCGTCCCAGCTCACCGACTCGCGATGCGCGCTCAACGCCATCTCGCCCCACATCACACCGAGTAACACCGCAACCACCGCCCACACCCGCGAACTTCCGCGCATCCGCACCTCGCGTCACCAAGCCTACCCTTTCGCAGTCGCCTCGCGCATCGCTCGTTCCACTTCTGCCCGTCGTGAAAGGCCCTGGCAAGAGCGCATTCCACTTCCGCAAACCCCGCTGGAGTGAGAGCATTCGGTGGAACCACTCACGTTCCCGAAGGGAACTCCCCATGCGCCTCCGCACCTCCGCGCACCCGGGCACGTGGACAGTCAATCTGTTCTTCGTCACCTCGGTCTGGTCACGCTCGCCTACACGCTCTTCATCTTCCCCCACGCCGCCCGTAAATGGCTGCTATCCGACTGCCCCGGCCTCCGCCGCGGGTGAGTGCAACCGACGCTTAAAATGGCCACAGCATGATCGCCAACCTGCGCGGACGCCTCCTTTCCAGCCATCCCGGCACCTGCATCCTCGACTGCGCGGGCGTCGGCTATGAAGTCGCTATCTCCATTCCCACCTACTCCGCCCTGCCTCCGCTCGACGCTGAAGCAAGCCTGCACATCTATACCCAGGTCCGCGAAGACACCCTCGCTCTTTACGGCTTCTCCGACCTCTCCGAGAAGCGCCTGTTCGAGCGCCTCATCACCGTATCCGGCGTGGGCCCGCGCCTTGCGCTGACCATCCTCAGCGGCCTTTCGACCACCCAGACCATCGCCGCCATCCGCGCGCAGGACCACGCCCAGCTCACCCGCATCCCCGGCGTCGGCAAGCGCCTCGCCGAGCGCCTCGCAGTCGAACTCAAGGAGAAACTCGACGACCTCGTTGCCCCTTCCCCAACCGCCCAATCCCGCACCGCTCCCGCCTCCGACGACGTCCTCTCCGCCCTCCTCAACCTCGGCTACAACCGCGCCGCCGCCCAAAAACCCCTCGACACGGCCCTCAGCCGCGACGCAGCCGCCGGCGAACACTTCGACACCCTCTTCCGCGCCGCCCTCCTGCTCATCCGCTAGCACACATAGCCAGGGTCTCTGTCCCATTCTGAGTCGCTCCGTCGCTCGTAGAGCGCCATCCGCGCGCCGTCCGCACCTTCAGGACACGTATTTGCGACCTATCCGGTCGGCGACCGAAGCAGTCCGAAAAAGTCCGACGCAGCAGAG
>CAXTSA010000470.1:0-2207 GCA_964246755.1 uncultured Acidobacteriaceae bacterium | reverse complement strand
GCCTCCGCGAAGGATGTAGTTGTAGGCGAACGTCGCGAGCGGATTCGCGATGATGTTCCAGACGAATCCCGGGAAGGAAAGACTATGCTTGCCCCGGTCGATCACCAGCGGAACACTGGCCGAACTGTATCTGTTCATATGCTCGATATACAGCGCGAGTGTCGGGTAGGCATAGTGGTGCAGCTCGGCCGATAGTTTTGCCACAGGACCATTGGCTACCATCGACTCATGTACTGATTGCAGTTGAAAGCGCGCTTTACCCCGGCGAAACAGACGTAGCTTGCGGTCAGGATACATGCCGCCGTGCCGCATGGGCCGGCCCAGGAAGTAGTTCTCTCGAGCGAGAGAAAAGCCCGCGATGTCGGGGCTGGCTTTCGTTAAAACTCCCGGAAGGAGCGCGATAAGATTGCTGGACAGCTCCTCGTCCGCATCGAGCGATAAGATCCATTCGTTCGTGCAATGGTCTATTGCAAAATTCTTCTGCGGTCCGAAACCCAACCACTCTTGATGAAACACGCGAGCCCCAAAACTCTGGGCGACAGCAACGGTGTTATCGGTCGACCCGGAGTCCACGAGCACGATCTCGTCGGCCCAGGGAGAGACGGTCGGCAGGATGCGCCGGAGATTTGCCTCCTCGTTTTTGGCGACGATAGCGACGGACAAGGTCGGCCGTGCGGGGGTGCTCACGGGCGGCTACGCGCTGAGGAACTGCTGGATCAGCCTGGCCACAAGGGGCTGGAGGGCCTCGCCGGTTTTGGGAAGCACGAACTGGGCCGTCGCATCCTGCCAGTCGAGCTTGAACGAGGTGGAGAGGGCGGAAATCCAGATCTGCCGTACCGGGGTGTTGGGTGTGACGACGAATTTTCCAGCCGGGTCTTCAAACACTACGTTGAGAACACCGTTATTCTCTTCTACATCGAAGCCGCCCTCGGCCTCCTGCTCGATCAGCGCCTGTTTAAGCGCTTCCACGGCATGTTCGGCGTGACGGCGAAACTGCTCTTCATCCAACATGCAACAAGTGTAGCAACCACCTGCGATGGGGCCAATGGCGACTTACGCCGCAGCCGTGTGCTGCGGAATTTCGGGCTGGCCGGACACCACCGGGATGAGGAGATTCCCCGACCCGCTCCGCCTTTGGGCCAGGGTTACTGGATGTCGTGGATGGCGTTTTTCACATGCTCCACGGCTTCCTCCTTGAACTCAA
This sequence comes from uncultured Acidobacteriaceae bacterium, assembly GCA_964246755.1. GTDB lineage: Bacteria > Acidobacteriota > Terriglobia > Terriglobales > Acidobacteriaceae > EB88. The sequence goes on along the minus strand of CAXTSA010000470.1, from coordinate 1,003 downwards.
GGTGATGGACCTTGAACGCATGGTCCTCGATCTGCGGCAGCATCTCGGCCTCTGAGTTTCCTTCCAGGTGCCAGTCGCACTCGGTGTAGCCGACGTTTGCACAGCGGAACTGCTTGGTTGCCATGAGTTCTCCTTCGCGGGTCAGGTGTAACTCGCCCGTTCCTTCCCTTGGATGGCGATACCGCCCACCGAAGCAGACCCGCGGCGAAGAAAGGCATTTCGCAGAAGGCAAATCGTTCGCTCATCCGTCTAGAACGGGATGTCGTCGTCCGTGATTTCGGCGTGCGCGTAATCGTCCTGCGGTGCGGAGGAGCGCTGGTCGAAGGAGGCGGTGTTGCTGGAGGGGGTGTTGCGCGCGTAGCCGCCGGCGGAACTGCTTTCGCCGGCTTCACCTCGGCCGCCCAGCAGCACGAGTTCATTGACTACGATTTCCGTCCGGTAGACCTTCTTGTTCGTTTCCTTGTCGTCCCAGGAGCGAGTGGTCAAGCGGCCTTCGACGTAAATCTTGTTGCCCTTCTTCACGTAATCCCGGACGATCTCCGCGGTGCGGCCGTAGGCGGTTACGTTATGCCACTCGGTCCGTTCTTCCCAGGTGTCCGACGTCTTGCTCTTGATGCGATCGGTGGTGGCGATGCCGAAGTTCGCGACCGCTTGCCCGCTGGGGAGGAATTTGACTTCCGGGTCCTTGCCGAGATTGCCGAGCAGGGTGACCTTGTTGATAGTTTTTGCCATGGTGAGGCTTTCCTTTACTGAGGCTTTATCGCAAAGCATAGCAGCCTGCGGGAGGAGCCGAACACAGGTTTAGGGCTACTCACATTACCTTCGCGTTCCATCGAGCGCGTTTCCGCATATCTCCTTCCCATGGAGACCGCCGACGGCACTCTTCGTGGCTTCTCTGTCAAGAAAAGCCACATGCCACACATCCTGTCCGACACACCTCAAGGAGAGATGCCCTAGTAGCTCGCCCCCACGGCGGCGTGGAGCATAAGGTAAACGCCCACCC
>CAXTSA010000469.1:0-2214 GCA_964246755.1 uncultured Acidobacteriaceae bacterium | reverse complement strand
GAACGTGTTCCGAGCGTGGCACTGTACGGAATGCAGGACGAGACGAAACGGGCGAGCGCTTGTAAGGGGACAAAGGTACGTTGGGCGCCCCCGGGGTACCGGGCGACTGGCGATTCCGGGTGGAATGCATACCGGTACGGCTGCCGTCGGGCCATTCGCCTTGCGTGTCCGGGGTCGAGCGGGAGTCACAGGAGCGGTTTCCAGGCGTAGATGCAGAGCGCGGAATGCCTCCGCCGTCCTTGGATCCGGCCCCGGCTGCGAGCCCAGTTGCAACCCGGAACAGTTCGTCTACGGCCTGACCGAGACCATGCTCTTCTTCGCGCGGATGCGAGCCGCAGCGACCGGGCATGATCCGGCGGGCAGCACTGGTTTCAGGACTGTTCAGGGACGTGCTTACGCCCTCCCTGGCCGCGGGCGCCTCGCAAGCACCCCCGCATCGCACCCAGAGCAGTTGCGGCAGCAGCATTCCGTTTGCCTCGGCAGTAAGGGGATCAAAAGTGTCGCTCGCATCAATCCAGGCACATACTTTACCGCCATGCATGGCGCCGGCGGCCGCCTGCATAGCGGCGCTCATCTTACCCGTGCTTCCTGCTCCCACCAGTTCAGTTACCGCGCCCAAGGGAACGCCACCTCCGGCCGCTGCATCCAGCTCGGCGATACCGAAAGGCAACAGGGGGCGCTCAACAAAAGTTCGAGGCGTCAGCGCGCCGGTAAAGTTCCGGGCCAGCGTTGTTTCAATCGTTTGTCGAAGCGCTTGCGCGCGCTGTGCAGTGGCCGCCATCCATAGACTCCCGAGGAAAAAACAAGGCATATGCAAATAGCATTTTCGCCTTTTGTTCCCCTTAGCACTTCTAGGATGCTGGTTCTTTCGCCTGCTGTCAAAGCCGACAAGCACTTCCGTAACCACGTGACGTTGCCAGGGAGCCGTAGCGCGGCACGTGGCTTTTCACCCGGAGATGGAAAAACGCTGGCTTTTCTGGTGGAGGCGCTTGGTAAACGAGCTGTCCTGCGGATACAAGTGGTACTCATCGCAGGCAACCGCCCCATGTTACGTGGCGGTGACCCATTTCGCGGCTTTTCGGTGAGATGGACGGTATGTCAAACGCTCTCAAGAAGGATTCACCCCGCCCCGCGACCGCCCAAATAAACGAACGAGACTGCGCAGCGGATACGAAGGGTACGGCCTGCGTTGCCGGCGTGACCTCCGACCAGCGCGCACCGTTCACATCTCGCCATGATCGAGATGTTTGATTTACCCGAGAAAGCTAAGAAAACAAGCAGCGATAGGAAACACATCAAGCCCCTTGTGCCCTGCGCGAACTATAGACAGGCTTCATTTATGGTGCAGTTAGAGCGACCAGCAACTGCTCGGCGTCCCGCACCGGCGGCAGGCAAGTTGCGCCGCGGCAAACCACTGCAAAGCTGCCCGGCTCCGCAAGCTGCGGCAGGTGCGGCAGTGTTTCGGCCAGCACAGGCGGCAGCGCGTCAGCCCGCACCTGGTTCCGCCGCAGCCGCAGCACACTCTTGTTCACCCCGTAACGCGCCGTAGCCGTCGCCCCTAAGCGTCGCGCCACATCGTCCTCGCCAGTGTCTTCACCTATAACGACCACCTGCACCGGCGGCAGCAGCAACCGCTCCAACGCCAGCCCGTAGCTCGCCGCATACAGCCCGAACTGCTCCACAACGCCGCCGAAACACTCCAGCGTATCCTCGGCCAACTCGCGCAGTTGCTCATCCCCATTCAGCCCGTGCAGCCGTAGCAGCGCCGCGGCGGCAGACGGGTTCCCGGCCGGCGTGGGCGCGTCCTGCAGCGGCTTGCGTCGCGCCCCCAGTACGCCCAACTGCTCGCCTGGAGCTCTCTGTTCCGTGTCGAAGAATCCGCCCGCGGTGCGATCCTCAAACCGCTCCACCATCGCCGCCGCAATCGCCTCGGCGGCAGAGTAGTAGCGCATCTCCGCCGTCGCCTGCCACCCGTCCAGGCACGCCAGCACCATCAACGCGTAGTCATCGAGCGAGCCGGGCGCCGCGCTTGAAGGCGCGTGCCCATCGGCATAGGCGATCACATGCTTAAGCTGCTTCGCATCGGCATCCCAACCCTCGAGAAGCAGCCGGTCCAGCGTACGCAGCGCGAACTCGCGCGGAGCGGGCCGCTCCAGCGCCTCGGCCGCAGCCAGATACGCCGAAACGCCCATCGCATTCCAGCCTGTGTAGATC
>CAXTSA010000468.1:0-2229 GCA_964246755.1 uncultured Acidobacteriaceae bacterium | reverse complement strand
GTCAGCAGCACAGCGCTATGCATACTCATGCGCATGCCCGTTTCCAGGTACACGGGCAGCCACGTCAGCAATAGATAAAAGCAGTAGTTATACGCGCCCGAGCCCAGGGCCGCGCCCCACACCTTGCGCTGGCGCAGCAAGCCGCCTAGTGAGACCGCCTGGCCCGCAGGTTCCGCCGTCTCCCTGGTGAAATCCGCTTCGTGGTACACCAGCGCAAAAAGACCGGCATACAGCAGGCTTAGCACCGCGGTCGTTGCGAAATTCGCCCGCAACCCGTAGCGAAGCAGGATGAGCCCCAGAATGGGCGTCCCTAGCCCAATGGAAAGTTTGGCCGCGGCATCGAAGGTCGCAGTCGGCATTCCGCGTTCCCGTTCCGCGAACCATAGCCCGATCGCCTTGGCGTTCGCCGGAAAGGTCGGCGCCTCGCCAATGCCGAGCAGCAGGCGCGCCGCGAACAACACCGGGATCGTGACGGCCACCGCCGCAAGCCCCGAGGCCGCGGCCCACAACAGCGTGGCGACAATCATCACCCGCCGCACACCCCATCGGTCCAGCAGCACCCCCGAGGGCAGCTGCATCGCAGCGTACGTCCAGCTGTATGCGCTTAGCAGGTATCCAAATATGACATCGGAGATCCCGAACGCACTCTGGAGCGCACCGTGCGCTACCGAAAGGTTTACCCGGTCGAAGTAGTTCACCAGGACGCCCACACCCAGCACTACCGCAACCGCCCAACGCCCCCGCCTAGCTACCGTCACAGCCATGTGTCCCACACCATACATGGAACTGAAACGCCTGTCGCTTCAACGCCTCGTCTTGTACACGGCTAGCGCGTCACCCCGCCAGGTCAGCAGGGAGCCTGCACAGCTCGCCTAGAGCGATCGAGCGACCGGCGCCGGGTCCGCAGACTCATCCGCCTCGCGGAACGAACGCGGCAGTTCCGACTCACGAAACTCTATCCCCTCACTCGCGAGCCGGCGGGCGGTGCGCGCCAGCAGTTCGCGCGAGGCCTGCATCTTGCTCGCCGCTGTGTTCCGGGCAGCATCTGTGTCAAATACGTCGTACTTATCCAGGTGCGCCAGCTTCCGATCCAGGAGATCGATCTCCTCATGAACGGACTTCAGGTAGTACTTGTCCTGTACTTTGACTGCTTTTTGCATACGTTGCTCCCATGCCCAAATCAAGCGAGTAAGCCCCAGCGAACGGGGACCGCGGACGAAAAAGGGGCAGTCTGAACGACCGCCCCTTTCCCCTTCGACTAGCTACTCCGCATCAACCTTTATGCGACCTGTACGTTCTCTGCTTGCCAGCCCTTCGGGCCCTTGGTCACATTGAATGTAACGTTCTGCCCCTCTTGCAGCGAGCGAAAGCCGTTGCTCTGAATCGCACTGTGGTGTACGAAAACATCCTCACCGTTGGCGCGGCTCAGAAACCCAAAACCCTTTGCATCGTTGAACCATTTCACTGTTCCCTGTTCCATATCTACCTCTTACCGCTCTTTGATGTACCGCCGAACGCAATTTGGTGTTGTTTGCGCGGCGTGAGCCGTAACAAGCAAATCGACCAGACCAGATTCCACGATCAGATATAAGTATAGCAGCCCTTTTCCGGACGCGCCGGCAATCGGAGCCGGGAAGTCGAGGGAAGCGTCCGCCGCTCGCCAGGCGCGCAGTCTCTCCTTCCGCGTTCACATCGGCAGCGTGATCGAAAATAGCGCCCCGGTGCGCGGCCCCGCCCGCAGGAGCGCACCTGGATCAAGAAAAAAGACTAACTTGTTCTCCCCGGCCGTTTTCCCTGTCCAATCAACACGGGCGCTCTTTTCATCGCACGCGACTGCCAACCACCGCCATTCCACCGGGCCCTCAACCGTCCTGCGGCGACGTAGCCGAGACGCGCCCCTGCGATAAAAAGCACTTCCCTGCCCGCGGACTTCCCCACGCGGCTCCGCACCCATGGATTCCGGCAGTGTCGCCCTGTATAGTTTGGTCGTCTTCGTTCCGACGTTCAGCAACTTACGTTCCGCAAAGGCCCAGTGATGATCCCCAGGCGCTCCCTGCTTCTCTCCCTGCTCTTCGCCATCCTCGCCCTGCTTCCGGCAACCCTGCCCGCTCAGACCGCCAACCCCGCCCGCTGGACCCCCGAGCACGCCAACGCCTGGTACGCCAAACAACCCTGGCTCGTCGGCGCCAATTACATCCCGTCCGACGCCATCAACGAACGCGAGATGTT
>CAXTSA010000467.1:0-2238 GCA_964246755.1 uncultured Acidobacteriaceae bacterium | reverse complement strand
TCCCAAGGAACGACGGCGAGCCGGGTTCTCGTGAACATCGACACTGAAGGCCCAAGCAGCTTAGGCAATACCCGGCTCGCCTACGTCGCCGTCTCCGCGCCGCCAGCAACGCCCGAATCTACACCAACCGGGCCGAGGACCTGAGCCACAAGCTCGCAACCGAGAACACGAAGACCGTGGCCGTCGGGTACAACGCTAAGGCCAGGGAGCAGGCCCATGCAGGCTATCTCGAACCGAAAAGGGGCACCGAGGAACCCATGCCCATCTCGCGAACCGCCGAGCTGCGCCACGCCGTCGCCATACTTAGGGGTGACGATGCCCGCATCGGGGTCAACCTGCTGGAGCGGCAGGGCCGCATCACGGTCGAGCCGGACCGGGGCCGTCGGCTTGCCGCGATGGTTCGGGACTACGCCGCGGAGCCCCAGAAAGCGGTTGCCGTAGTTCAAAGCGCGGCAGAGCGCCAGCAGTTGAATGAGGCGATCCGGGGCGAGCTGCGGAGAGCAGGGACGCTCGGGCCGGACGACCGGACCGTACCCGTGCTGATCGAGCAACAGATCAACCGCAGGAACGCCGGGACCTATGACGTGGGCGACCGCATCGAGTTCCGCGCGGGCAGCTCCGAGCGAGGCATCCAGCCCAACAGTAGCGCGACCGTGCTGGCCGTCAACCGCGAACGAAACCAGTTCACCATCCAAAAACCGAACGGGGAGCTGGCGACCTACAATCCATCGAGCCTGAAAGCCACGCGCCAGAGCAGGGTCTACCGCGAGGAGGGCCGGGATCTGGAAATAGGCGACCGTATCCGGGTGACGGCGGACCACAAACCAACCGGAATGCGTGCGGGCGACCTCGCAACGGTCGAGGCGATCCGGCGCATCGGGGCCTTGCAGGTGCGGCTCGATTCAGGCAAGCTCGCGGAGTTGGAGCCCGCGCAGGCCCGCCACATCGAGTATGGCTACGCTGTTGAGGGCGGCCAGCGAGTCAAAGCCGACCGGGTGCTCGCGAGCGTCGAGAACCCGGCGCAGCTCGCGCCCGAGAGCCCGCTGTACAAGGCTATAGCGCTAACCGGCGATACGAAGTTCTACGCGCCGGACCGCACCGCGCTCTACGAGCCTAGGATGCCCAACGAGATCGAGCGGTTCCTTGCGCAGACAGCCGACATTCAGCAGGCCCTCGCGCCCGAAAGTCCGCTGTACAAGGCTATAGCGCTATCCGGCGATACAAAGTGCTACGCGCCGGACCGCACCGCGCTCTACGAACCCCAGACGCCCGACGAAATCGAGCGGTTTCTCGCGCGGACAGCAGATACTCAGCAGGCCGTTGCGCCCGATCCGTTGCGCGCGCCGCTTGACCGCGTGTTGGACCAGGCCGGTGCCCAGCAGTTCGAGTGGGTCGCCCGGACCGGCACCATCCAGACCTACCAACACCACGAGACCGGACGCAATCTCCACATCGACGGAGTGACGGGGCAGTTCTACGACCAGGCCCGCAATCCCATCGGCAGGAATGCGGCCCTCGTCCATGCTCAGTCCGATGGCCCTTCCCAGGCAAAACAGGAAAGTAACGCGGAGGACATCGGCCCGGTTACCTCGCAGAACCAGCCCAGTCACGGCCACCGGCTCAGAATGTAGACCAAACCCAACATTACTGTCGCTAAGGGCAATCTGGTTTGGTTTGCGGGCCAGCGTAGTCCAGTTACTTCCGAGAACCGCGTTTATCGTTACCTGACATCGGTTGTGCCGGACTTCACGTAAATGGATGTCTAGGGAATCTCTTATTTCGGCAGCTATGGAGGGCAAAGTAGTCTTGCTCGGCTTTTGTGCATTACTCGATCTCAAGCCGTGGTGCGTCAGCGGACAACCGCAACAACGCCCATATCGCAACTGCTATGAAGGTTAATGCCAAAGTCCAGATGAACATCGAGCCAAGTACTGCACCTCCGACAGCAAAACTCATGTTGAAACTGAAATGGGCCAGCATTGTGCTCACGAGGCTGCCTTGTGTCTGGTTGAACAGTAATGCGAGAAAGACTCCAAACCCAGCGACCATCATCAGGAAAGCCGCGTGAGGCATACGCTGTTGCGGCATTCCGGGGAAAAGAAGGATGGGAGGTGCCAGAGCGCCCAGTTGACCGCCATGAAGACCGCCGCAAACTGAGGACTCATCTTCTTTCCAAGCCGCGTAAGAAGAAAGCCTCTCCACCCCAACTCCTCCCCCGTCGCTCCCGTAGTGATTTGC
>CAXTSA010000466.1:0-2257 GCA_964246755.1 uncultured Acidobacteriaceae bacterium | reverse complement strand
GAGGGCATGACCCAGTGCCTCGGCAACGTCCTCGCCGCCCGCTCCAACCTCAAGCCCCTCGTTCTCGAAGGTCACGAGCCCGGCGGCCAGCTCTCGATTACCACCCTGGTCGAGAACTTTCCCGGCTGGCCCGAGGGCATTCAAGGCCCGGAACTGATTGAGAACATGAAAACCCAGGCCGCTCGCTTTGGTGCGGAGTTCCAGATGGGCCACTTGGTCTCGGCCGACCTGTCACAGCGGCCTTTCGTGCTGAATTTCGGCAAGGAGACGATTCTCGCGCACACGCTCATTATTGCGAGCGGCGCCTCGGCGCGCTGGCTTAATCTACCCTCCGAGCAGGCGTTGATCGGCCACGGCGTCTCCTCCTGCGCCACCTGCGACGGCTTCTTTTTCGGCGGCAAGGAGATTGCGGTGGTCGGCGGCGGCGACTCGGCCATGGAAGAGGCGCTATTCCTGACCCGCTTCGCGTCAAAGGTCACGCTGCTGCACCGCTCGGATACTTTTCGGGCCAGCGCCATCATGCTCGACCGAGCCAAGGCGCACGAAAAAATCGAGTTCCGCACCAACGTGGCGGTCGAGGAAGTGCTCGGCGTCGAAGAGCGGGAAGTGAAAGGAGTACGCCTGCGCGACCGCCGCAACGACGAACTCACGGACTTGCCTATCTCCGGACTTTTCCTGGGTATCGGCCATGAGCCGAACGCCAAGGCATTTGCCGGGCAGATCGATCTCGACGAGGATGGCTACATCAAGACATACGAAAATGTTTTCACCCGCGTCCCCGGCGTCTTTGCCTGCGGAGACGTGCAGGACCGCCGCTATCGCCAGGCCATCACGGCCGCCGGCTCCGGCTGCATGGCCGCGCTTGAGGTGGAAAAGTTTCTCGAAGAGGAAGGCAGGTAAGTGCCGCGGCTCGCATGAGCACGATTGCTGAAAACCTGAGCCGCGTCCGCGACGCGGTCTCGACGGCCTGCCGCCAGGCGGGCCGTTCGCGCGAGGATGTGCGACTGATGGCGGTGTCGAAAACGCACCCGGTCGAGTTGCTGCTCGAAGCCGCTGCCGCAGGCCAGCGCTTGTTCGGCGAGAATCGCGTGCAGGAGTTCGCCGAAAAGTCGCAGGCGCTTGCCGAAGCCGGCTACGAGACTACCGGTCGAAATCTCGCAGAGGCTCCGAATGCACTCGCCGTTCACCTGATCGGCCATCTCCAGTCCAATAAATCCGGAACCGCCGCCGAGGTATTTTCAGGCATCGATACCGTCGATTCGCTCAAACTTGCCGAACGCCTGCACGGCACAGCCCAGCGGCTCGGACACGTCTTGCCCGTGCTGCTCGAAATCAAACTCAGCCCCGAGGACACAAAAGAAGGTCTAACGCCGGACGCGCCCGAGCTACGGGCATTACTGGAGCGCCTGCCGGACCTCGCAAACCATCTGCCCCTGCGCGGGCTCATGACGGTCGCCCCTATCTCCGACGACCCAGCCGTAGCCCGCGCCTGCTTCCGGCAGCTCCGCGAACTGCGCGAGAAACTGGCCCGGCAGTACTCCCGGCTCTCGTTCCAAGAGCTCTCGATGGGCATGTCCGGCGACTTTCAGTCCGCTATTGAAGAAGGCTCAACTACTGTCCGCGTCGGCACAGCCATCTTCGGCGCCCGCCCTAAGCCATAGGAGGTTTGTCAACCGCGCCTCAAAGGCCGTTCATTCACCGGCCAGCGCGGATCGTCGCACGTCGTAAAACCGCCTGCGCGTCTGGGAGCCACTCCGTGGCGCTTTTTCTTCGTATCGGCTTACACTCAGGCATTCCCTCGCTGAGGAGCCCGATTGAGCCCACTCTACGCCGCCGTCCTTGGCGCCATTCTCCTGGTTCTGCTCGCCGTCTCACTTACACGCCTGCGCAAGACGCATACCAAGCAGGACTACCTGGTCGCAGGCCGCTCGCTGCCGCTGTTCGTGCTGGTGTTCACGCTGCTGTCCAGCTGGATCGGCTCAGGCTCGCTGCTGGGCGGGGCGGAGAACGCCTACAACCACGGACTGGTCGCGCTGTGGCAGCCGGCAGGCGGCTGGGCCGGGCTGCTGCTCATCTACTTCATCGCGCCGCGCGCGCGGCGGTTCGCTCAGTACACCATCCCGGACCTGCTCGAAGCGCGCTACAGCCAGGGCGCGCGCGTGCTTGGCGTCATCGCGATCCTGTTCGCGTACACCGCCATCACCTCGTACCAATTAATTGGCGGCGGCGACATCCTGAGCCTCATCTTTCCCCACAC
>CAXTSA010000465.1:0-2259 GCA_964246755.1 uncultured Acidobacteriaceae bacterium | reverse complement strand
TCGAAGCTTTGGAATTTGGGCAGTGTCTGCGAATCTGTGTAAACGACTTACGCGTTTTTGAATTTGCTTGAGTTGGCCCGACTAGAAAGGTCCGAAAGCTCATCTGTAGACGATCTTACCGCTAAAGCGGAGGGTGTAGAACATTTTGTGTAAGAAGCGTTCTCCGAGAATAAGGAGAACGGAATGGAAGAAGAGGACGCAGGATTGAATGCAGCGTTGGACGAACTGCTGCGCGGCAAGACTACGGAGCAGATAGCGGGGCCAAACGGCTTGTTGAAGCAGTTGACGAAAGCGCTGTTGGAACGGGCCATGAACGCCGAACTGACTCATCATCTCGGCTACGAGAAGGGGCAGCCGGAGGGGCGCGGCAGCGGCAATAACCGCAACGGCAAGAGCCGGAAAAAGGTACAGGGCGACTTTGGGGCACTTGAGATTGCGGTGCCGCGCGATCGCAATGGGAGCTTCGAGCCGCAGATCCTGCCGAAGCACGAGCGGCGCTGGACGGGCTTCGACGACAAGATTATTTCGATGTACGCACGCGGCATGTCGACGCGAGACATTGAGGCGCATCTGCGCGAGATGTACGGCGTGGAAGTGAGCGCTACGCTAATCAGCCAGGTTACCGAGGCAGTGATGGAAGAGGTGCGGGCATGGCAAAGCCGGCCGCTGGAGCCGCTGTACATGATCGTGTATCTGGACGCGCTGGTGGTGAAGATGCGGCACGAAGGGCGGGTAGAGAACCGGGCAATATTTGTGGCGATCGGCGTGACCCAGGAAGGCGCCAAAGAGGTGCTGGGCTTGTGGACCAGCGCCACGGAAGGAGCGAAGCTGTGGCTACAGATCCTGACCGAGATCCGCAATCGCGGCGTGCAGGATATTTTGATTGCCTGTGTGGATGGGCTGAAAGGCTTTCCAGATGCGATTGCGGCGGTGTACCCACGCACCGAAGTGCAGTTATGCATCGTGCACATGGTGCGCAACAGCCTAGCGTATGTGAACTGGAAAGAACGCAAGACGGTGGCCGAGGACCTGCGGCGCATCTATCACGCGCCAACGGCGGAAGCCGGGTTGACGATGCTGGATGCATTCGAGGAACGCTGGAACAGCAAGTACGCGGCAATCGGAAAGCTATGGCGGCGGCATTGGGCCGGGGTCAGCCCGCAGTTTGCGTACCCGGACGAAATCCGGCGAGCGATTTACACCACCAACGTGGTGGAATCGCTGCACATGACCTTGCGAAAGGTGATCAAGACACGAGCGTCTTTCCCGAGCGAGGAGGCGGCGCTAAAGCTGCTGTACCTAGCCCTCCGCAATATCGCGCAACGCTGGCGGGCGGCGCCAAACTGGCGCACCTCGCTGAACCACTTTCTGCTGCTGTGGGGCGATCGCATCGAAGCCGCGAGCACCAGGGTGGGCCGTTGACGAATAAGCCTACGCGCCTCCGGCGCTCCGGCTTACTCGTCAGGTGTGTTCTGAACTAAACTTGGAGAGCTGTTAACAACCGGAGAATCGCGACTTACACAAAATTCGGGACACTACCTTCACAACCTTGCCTCGCGGCTTCGTGCGTATTCGGTTCTGCGGCTTTCTTGCGAACCGACGCCGTGGCGCGGCCCTTCCTTTGTGTCAAGCACTGCTGACAACAGGGCCACCGGTTGAGCCTTCTCCCACTAGTTCTGCCGGCCCAAGCCTTTGGCTTTGTCCCTGCTGCGGTGGACCGATGGCTCTCATTGAAAAGCTCACTGCGCAACAGCTCCGCTGGAGGTCTGCCGGGCGGGAGAGCTTTTGTGATACGTCGTAGCCTTCACTCATCCACGGACCCTCGGCTTGCTCCGGCACGCACGCTGGACGTGTGTCCCGACACCGCGAGCAGCCAAAAAACAGAGCCAAACCCCGCCCCGAGCAGCCCTTCCGGCGATTCTCCGTCACCGAAAAACCAAAAAACCATTCACTTCTCAAGGAGTGACCGTACCAGCGTAACCAACTCTGGGATGTTCGGGACGATTGAACACCCATAGCCTGCCGCGCCCGCCGCAAACGCGGGCGCCTTCCTTCAACCGTCTCTATCCGAAGTGACCCGGCGCTCCGCTTCTCGTTATAACCCGGCATTCCTGCGCCGAGTCACTCCAGATAGAGTCATAGCGTTTTTCGTTACCGATATTGAGTTTTGGCGATGCTTTGTTGCACATCAACTGCTGTATCGACGCTGTTCTGTACGCAATCGAAGATTTCGATTTGCCTGGCAAGCAAATGAGACCG
>CAXTSA010000464.1:0-2261 GCA_964246755.1 uncultured Acidobacteriaceae bacterium | reverse complement strand
GGGGAGACGGTTTTGGCGTGGAAGGCGTCGAAATCGGCGACGGTGATGCCCAGAACGTCGGCGATTTCGGTGGTGCGGGCGTAGGGGCTCGCCGGGCCGTAGACCAGCTTAGCGGCTTCGCGGGAGGCGATGCCCTCGGCATCCTCATTGCGGCGCAGGATTCCGGCGATGGCCGCCTGCTGGGCAAGCTGGAGCTTGGCGGGGTCGAACTTTGGGTGCAGAAGCAAATCGGTGACCAGCTCGAGCACCTGGTCGCTGTCGCCTTTGAGGCAGGACCAGGAGACGGAGGACGAATCGGTGTCGGCGCCGGTTTCGATTTTGGCGGCCTTGGCTTCGAGCAGGTCGTCTAGGGCGTCGCCGTCCATTCTGGCTGTGCCGCTGGTACGCCAGACCTCACCGTAGAGGCCGGCGAGGCCGGCTTTGGCGGCGGGGACGTCGCGGCTGCCGCCGTGCATTTCGATAAAGCCGTTGATGAAGGGGAGCTCGTGGTCTTCCTGGAGCAGCAGCAGGGCGCCATTGGGGAGCTGGACGCGGCGCGGCTGGACGGGCTGGAAGGGCGCCAGGGCGGGGACGTTGAGCTGCTGCCAGGCGCCGGGCTGCGCGGCCTGGCGGGCGTCGGGCGGGACGACCGGGTGGCTCTCCTGCGCAAAAACGCAGGCGGTGAGCACGAGGGAGCTGGAAAGCGCGAGCAGCTTGCGCACGGGCTTGGTATTGGGCAGGGTGCTGAACCTCATCGCGCACCCCCGGCCGGTGTTGGCGTGGCGGCGGCGGTTTGCGGCGCGGGCGGGTCAATTTGGGCCCAGGTGCGGTTGGACGAGGTGAACACCTTGTTGGCGACGCGGCGGATGTCCGCCTTGCTCACCTTGTCGACGCGGTCGAGCTGGAGGAACAGCTCCTGCCAGTTGCCGTAGCGGAGCTGGTAGACGGCGAGCTGCTCGGCGAGACCCTGGTTCTCGTCAAGGCCGCGCAGCAGGTCGGCGCGGGTGCGGGTTTTGAACATGGCGAGCTCGGCATCGGAAACGTCGGCGGTTCGCAGCTTGTCGATCTCCTTGTGGATGGCGGTGCGCAGCTCGGCGCTGGAGTGCCCCGGGGCGGGCACGGCGAAGAAGCCGAACAGTCCGGCGTACTTGTCGCCGGGGAAGCCGGTGAAACCCTCGGCCTCGGCGGAGATGCGCTGGTCGCGGACGAGGCTGCGGTAGAGGCGGGAGGTGCGGCCGTTGGAAAAGATGTCCTGGATCGCGTCATAGACGGCGTCGTCGGGGTCGCGGTAGTCGGGGCGGTGATAGCCCTCGAGGTACATGGGCTGGGAGGGGTCCTGGAGGGAGACGGAGCGCTCGCCGGTCTGCGGGGGCTCGACGGTGATGACGCCCTGGGGCTTGGGGCCGCCGTCGGGGATGGCGCCGAAGTATTTTTCCATGAGGGGCATGGCGGCGGCGTTGGAGAAGTCGCCGACGACGGCGATGACGATGTTGGACGGCGCGTAGTAGCGGGCGTGGAAGGCGGCGGCCTCGGTCGCGGTGATGTGGTCGAGCTCGCTGGCCCAGCCGACGTTGGGGCGGCCGTAGGGGTGCGCGGCGTAGGCGGCGGCGAGAAACTGCTCGACGAGGCGGCCGGTTGGGCTGGTGTCGACTCGCATGCGGCTCTCTTCCTCAACGACGCTGCGCTCGCGGTAGAACTGGCGGGGGACGGGGTGGGCGATGCGGTCGCTTTCGAGGTAGGCCCACAGTTCGAGGCGGTTCTGGGGCATGGACCAGAAGTAGCGGGTGTCGTCGAGGGAGGTTTCGGCGTTGAGGCCGTTGGCGCCGTTGGCTTCGGCGATCTCGGTGAACTCGTTGGGGATGACGTACTGGTTGGCGTCGCGCTCGGCGGCCTCGTAGGCGTCGTGGAGCTGCTTGAGGCGGGCCTGGTCTTGAGTTTTGTCGGTCGAGACGCGCTTGAGGGCTTCGGCGTCGTAGGCGGCGTAGGCGGTTTCGAGCTTGGCGAGCGCGGCTTTCTCGGCCGGGTAGTTCTTGGTGCCAATGTCTTCGGTGCCCTTGAAGGCGAGGTGCTCGAACATGTGGGCGAGGCCGGACTGCTGGCCGGGGTCGTTCGCGTCGCCGGCGTCGACGATGGTGAAGTAGGAGAAGACGGGGGCGTCCTTGCGCTCGCAGAGCACGAGGGTGAGCCCGTTGGGGAGCACTTTGACGGTGGTGCGGGACTGGAAGGCGGCGAGCTCGCGCGCGACATCGCCGCCCGGCATAGGAGCGGGCTGGGGCTGCGCG
>CAXTSA010000463.1:0-2275 GCA_964246755.1 uncultured Acidobacteriaceae bacterium | reverse complement strand
AAAACTCGCGCAGCGGAACAATCAGCGGGGCGGAGCCAAGAGCCTCGGCCCCGTTTTTGCGTGCGTGCATCCAGAACTCCCCCAAACCGCTCACCCCATGCACCTGCCCGGGTACCCGCTTTTCCTCGCACCGTTCCGTACACTTGAACCCATGGACAAATTCGTCGTCCGCGGCGGCAATCCCCTCCTCGGCACAATCAAAATCTCCGGCGCAAAGAACTCCGCGCTCCCCTGCATGGCCGCCGCCATCCTCACTGAAGACGAGGTCACCCTCGAAAACATTCCCCAGGTCCGCGATATCGAGACCGAACGCAAGCTCCTCGAATCCATGGGCGCCCACGTCGAACTGGGCTACGGCCGGGCCCAGCACCGCACCACCATCCAGTGCGCCGTCCTTTCCGACCCCGTCGCCAAGTACGAGATCGTCAAGACCATGCGCGCCAGCTCCCTCGTGCTCGGACCGCTGGTCGCCCGCACCGGCATTGCCCGCGTCGCCATGCCCGGCGGCTGCGCCATTGGAGGCCGTCCCATTGACCTCCACATCAAGGGCCTCGAAGCCATGGGTGCCACCATCACCCAGGAACACGGCTACCTCGAAGCCCGCAGCCCGAACAAGGGCCAGGCCCCACTCAAAGGCGCCCACATCTTCTTCGACAAGATCACTGTTACCGGTACCGAAGACCTCCTCATGGCGGCAGCGTTAGCTGAAGGTGAGACCCTGTTCGAAAACTGCGCGCGCGAGCCCGAAATCACCGATCTCGCCGCCCTGCTCAACGCAATGGGCGCGCGGGTCGAAGGCGCGGGCACCTCCACCATCAGGGTTCAGGGCGTCGCAAAACTCCACGGCGCCAAACACCGCATCAACCCCGACCGCATCGAGGCCGGCACCTTCCTCATCGCAGCCGCCATTACCGGGGGCGACCTCAACGTCGACTGCTGCAACCCCAAACACCTCGGCTCCCTTCTCGGCAAGCTCGAGCAGGCCGGCGTTAAGCTCGAGATCGGCCAGGACAACGTCCGCGTCCACTCCGGCGGCAAGCTGACCGCCGCAGACATCACCACCGAAGAGTATCCCGGCTTCCCTACCGACATGCAGGCCCAGTTCATGGCTCTCATGACCCACGCCGAAGGCACCAGTGACATCACTGAAAACATCTTCGAAACCCGCTTCATGCACGTCGGCGAACTCAACCGCATGGGCGCCAACATCACTGTCCACGGCCGGACGGCCACCATTCGAGGCGGCACGAAGTTCCAATCCGCCGCTGTGATGTGCTCTGATCTGCGCGCGTCCGCGGCTCTCGTTCTCGGGGCGCTCGTCGCCGATGGAGAAAGCATCCTTGACCGCGTCTACCACATCGACCGGGGCTACGAGCGCATAGAAGAAAAGCTCCGCAACGTCGGCGCCCAGATTCGCCGCATGGGCGACGTCTTCGGGAAGAAGTAGCGGTAAAAGCGTCCACATCCGGCTGAGGTGGACCCTTGGGTCAAAAAGTTGGCAGATGGCATCAGCGTCGCTAGCAGAGCAGCCTGCTCTACGCAGCCTTCGCTTTCAGTAGTTCCAGCGCCTTATTCAATTGATCATCCGTCTGCACTGCAGACTTATGCGCTGGAGTCGCAGGCGCAGCCTCATCATCGCCGCTATCCGAGTCGTCTGTGTTGGAGGCGACAGTCACAGTCGGGGTGATGCCCTCATCCTCGAAGGCCTTTCCGGCCGGAGTTTCATACTTGGCGATCGAAAGGATCACCGCCCCGCCGTCCGGCAGCTCGAAGGTCTTCTGCTGAGCACCCTCCCCAAACGTCTTCTCCCCAACCACGTCGCCGCGCTTGTTGTCTTCAATGGCGGCCGCAACCAGCTCCGCTGGTCCGGCTGTTCCACGATTCGTGAGCACCACCAGAGACGCAGTCGCCTCCAGAGTCTTCCCCGGATCCGCCGTAAACGTCTGCTTGGTGAACTTCTGGCCCTCCAGCGTTGCTATGGTGCCTGACTTCAGGAAGAAGTTTGCCAGGCGTACCCCTTCGGCCATAACTCCGCTGGAAACATCCCGTAGGTCCAAGACCACCTTGCGATCGGATCCCTTTTCCGCTGATTTCAGCTTCGCCTCGACTGCATTCACGTGCTCGCGGTCCAGCACCGCCGGCCGCAAATCCACAATCGTCCCGTTCTCGAGAATGGTGTCTGTCACCGGCGGCTCTGGGACCATGGCGCGGGTCAACGTCAGCTTGTCAGGTGCTGCCTTGCGAGGCCGAACGACGGCGATGGTGAGTTCGCTCC
>CAXTSA010000462.1:2035-2293 GCA_964246755.1 uncultured Acidobacteriaceae bacterium | reverse complement strand
ATCCTGAGCGCAGCGAAGGATCTCGGTATTTGGCTTGCCGGAGTATGAGACCGTGAAGCGGCGCCTAAAACTCCTCATCCCCCACGCCGCTTCCATCTTCGGAGTAGCTCCCCGCCTCCGGCCCGTCCAGATCTTCTTCGCGCAGGCTCAACGCGAGCACGGTTCCCGACTCAAACTCCACCGTCAGCGAGTCCAACTCCTCCAGCTTGGCCGTAGCCACCGTTTCGCCGATCTGCGCGCACAGGGCATTGCGGTATT
>CAXTSA010000462.1:1318-2025 GCA_964246755.1 uncultured Acidobacteriaceae bacterium | reverse complement strand
CACGCGTACAACGTCAGCATCGGCCCATCAAACCGCAGCCGCATGTGGTCGGCCACGAACTCGACGGCCGACAACTCCTGCCCTTCGAGCGCACTAACGTCCACGGACCACCGTCTGCGCTGCTGCGCCGTTCTCCGCTCGCACAATCACCGGCTCGCATTCGACAGGGAAGTTCACCGAGTTCGCGATGAAGCAAAGCTCATGAGCCTTGTGGTGCAGCTCATGCGCCTTTGCCTCATCCGATCCCGCTGCCACCGTCACCTCAGGCCGCAACACGACCCGCTCAAAGTGCCCGCTGCCCGTCGCGGAGTCAAAGCGCATCGATCCCTCAGCCCGGTCCACATACGCCGTGACTACAACTCCGCTCACCGCGCAAAGGTGCAGATAGCTCAGCTTGTGGCAGCTCGACAACGCGGCGACCAGCATCTCCTCCGGGTTCCAGCGTCCCGGCGTTCCGTGAAACACCGTATCCGCCGTCCCCGCAATCGCAGGCTTGCCTTCAGCCTCCAGCGCGAAGTCACGGCTGTAGTGCTTGTACCCCGTCGTCCCCGACCCAAGATTGCCGGTCCAGGTCACCATCACCGCATACTCGTGCAGATCCGTCATACGCCCTCTCCTCCTTGCAATCATGCCGTCGCGACCTTGGCGCAACCTTCGCGCCCTTCGCGTGAGCGCCTTTTCTACCGCGCGCCCCCCAACTCCTGCTG
>CAXTSA010000462.1:0-1308 GCA_964246755.1 uncultured Acidobacteriaceae bacterium | reverse complement strand
CTCGGCCGCCGCTTCCATGTGCGCCCGCGCCGTCAACTCCGTCGCACACCAGAGGGATGCATTCTCTCCCAACTCCGGATACCACTTCTGCAAGCAAGCCCGCCAATGATGCCATTAGGGAGCAGATCCTCATTCAGCTGCAAGGCCGAAACACCCGCATCGACCACAAACTCATTGAACCGCGGCGAGCCCTCAAACAACACCTTCGCTCCAGCCCCCACCAGCGACTCGCGCAGAAACGCCGCCTTGGCCAGGTTCTGCTCGGCCAGTTCCTTCAAGCCCTGCTTGCCGTAGACGGTCATAAAGATCGTGACCATCATGGCCACCAGCGCCTGATTCGTGCAGATGTTGGAAGTCGCTTTCTCGCGGCGGATGTGCTGCTCGCGCGTGCTCAGCGTCAGCACAAATCCACGCTTGCCATTCACGTCCTTGGTCTCACCCACGAGGCGCCCCGGCATCTGCCGCAGGAACTTCTCCTTGCACGCGATCACGCCGCAGTAGGGTCCGCCAAAGCCCACGGGAACACCGAAGCTTTGCGCCTCCATCGAGACGATGTCGGCCTCGCGCGGCGGCTTCACGATGCCCAGACTCACAGCCTCCGCGATGGAGACGATCAGCAACGCACCCTTGCGATGCACCACCTCGGCAATGGCCGCCACGTCTTCGATAACGCCGAAGAAATTCGGCGACTGCACCAGCACCGCCGCCGTATCGTCCTTGATGGACGCCTCCAGCGCGGCAAGATCCACGCGACCCGTCTTCGGATCGTAGCTGAACTCCGCAATATCGATGCCCTGGTGCTGCGTCGAGGTCCGCAACACCTCGCGGTACTCCGGATGCACCGTCCGCGCCACCACGCAGCCGAGCTTGGCGGTCGCCCGGCAGGCCATCAGCACGCTTTCCGCCGCGCCGGTCGAGCCGTCATACATGGACGCGTTGGCGATTTCCATGCCGGTCAGCTCGCAAATCATCGTTTGGAACTCAAACATCGCGGTCAGCGTACCCTGCGCGATCTCCGGCTGATAGGGCGTGTAGCTGGTCAGAAACTCCCCACGCTGCACCAGCGAGTCAATCACCACAGGCCGGTAGTGCCGGTAAGCGCCGGCTCCGAGAAAGCTCGCAAACCGCTGCGAACTCGGCAGCTTTGCGAGTTCGTTTGCGTCACCACTGGCCAGGTTTGCGGCGTAGGCCTTGAACCGCTCCAGGATCTCGCTCTCGGACTGCTGACGCGGAATGTCGAGGTCACGGGTCAGCCGATACTCCTCCGGCACCCTCTCAAACAATGCATCCACAGACGCAACGCCGATC
>CAXTSA010000461.1:0-2305 GCA_964246755.1 uncultured Acidobacteriaceae bacterium | reverse complement strand
TGAGATGTTTTTTCATTTGTTTTCGCGTATAGGTCCGGCGAAACCAGGTGTCGAGCATGACATGCTGGAACACCAGGTACGGAATGCCGGCAGCCAGAGCAGCTGCCCGTGCCACCACGGCCGGGTACTGCCAAAGGCCATCAATCAGAATGGCGTCATACTCCCGCGCATGTGTATGGAGCCAGCGGCGAGCAGCCGGGCTGTAGCCGAACGTAGAGCGAACGGGCCCGAGCGCGTGGACCGGAAAGGGATACCGGCTCAGATAGTCCGCATTCGCGCCATCAAGCGAAAGCACCTCAGGCTGCACGCCGACCTCCTCATAGGGGCGTGCCAACTGGAGCAGGTTCTCCGCAGGCCCGCCACCGGCCGGCGCGAGGTCGTGGATGACGTGAAGCAGACGCATGGGGGTTTCGTGCACCTTCAGCCCTTTTTTCGCGGTAATTCGATGATTTCGCCAGCTTCCAGAATACCGGGGATAACTTAACCTCGCATGAACGGCATAGCGCGATTGTCCCGCTTGCAAACGAAATAGCTGAAAGATAGCGGGCAGTTCAGACTTTTTTGGCGAGGCTGCGCGTGTGGGCCGCGATGACCAAGTCTTCCTCGGCCGGCAGGATGCGGATCGGCACCTTGCTCGATGGGGTGTGAATGCTTCCCGCATGGTCCTCGTTTGCCTTGGCATCCAGCTTTAAGCCGAAAGGGGTAAGCTAATAGACCACGGCTGCTCGGACATCGGAACTATGCTCGCCGATGCCACCGGTAAACACAAGCAGATCGAGCCCGGCAAGCGACACAGTGAGCGCCGCGATCTGCTTCGCGACGGCGGTCGAAAAAACCGCGAACGCCAGCGCGGCGTCCGCTCGTGCGCTATTCGCGGGGTCGCCCATGGCCTTTACCAGCTGTTGCATGTCACCGCCGCCCTCGGCAATCGCGGCCAGACCCGCCTTGTGGTTCACGAGCACCTCCAGAGCATCGACTGACAGGCGAGCGGAGCGCGCCAGGAAGAAAAGCACTCCCGGATCGAGGTCGCCGGTGCGGGTAGCCATCGGAATCCCGCCTGCCGGCGTCAGACCCATCGTGGTATCCACCGACACCCCCCGGAGCACAGCACAAAGGCTCGAGCCGCCGCCCAGATGCGCGCAAACGATCCGGTCCGGCAGCCGGGACGGTTCTGCCCGAAGCTGACCCATCAGCGACTCATAGGAAAGCCCATGGAAGCCGTATCGTTGCACCCCTTCCGCGGCAAACTCCCGCGGAACGGGCAGGCGCTTTGCCACGGGAGGCATGTTTCGATGGAAAACAGTATCAAAGCACGCGACCTGCGGTGTCTTTGGGTACAGCCTGCCCGCCTGCTCGACAAGGTGAATGGCCCCGGGCAGGTGCAAGGGCGCAAAATGAATGGATTGCCGCAGTGTTTCGAGCACCGCCGGCGTCAAAGGCGTGTGCTGCTGCAGGCGCGGGCCGCCGTGTACGATGCGATGGCCGACGGCGACCGGTGCCGGTTCCCCCCCATGCTGCCTGAGCGCGACGGCGATGCTTTCGAGCGCTTCTTCCTGCGAACCGGCGGCGTGAGCCAGCGAAGCGATTTCGCGACCGGACGGGTCAGCCCCGGTGAACTCGCAAATCGAAAGGCTACCGCCACCCTGGCCGATGCCGCTGGCCTGCGCCGTCATCACCGCTCGTTCCCCGGCAAAGTTGGCCTCCGCGTCAGGAACAAAGAGACCCGCTTTCAACGAGGAAGACCCGGAGTTCAGCACCAGCACAGCGCCCTGCTCGTCGATGCCGTTCATGCGTTGTCCGCACCGGTGTTGTCCGAGGACACGGGCGACTTGCTCTTCGCCCACGTCCAGTTTCGAACCTCGGGCATGTCTTCGCCATGCTCGGAGACGTAGAGCTTGTGCTGCTGCATCTTCTCGGAATGCATTTGCTCCGCCTCGACGACGTGCGGCGCGAGCTTCGGGGTACGTCGCACGGCATCGAGCACCAGGGTGAAGCGATCGATATGGTTCAACACACACATGTCGAAGGGAGTGGTGGTCGTGCCTTCCTCGCGAAAGCCATGCACGTGGAAATTGTGTTCGTTGGCGCGGCCGTTGACGAGGGAATGGACCAGCGCCGGATAACCGTGATAGTTGAAAATCACCGGCTTTTCCCTGGTAAACAGACGATCGAAGTCCTCATCCAGAATGCCGTGCGGGTGCTCGCTCGGCCGCTGCAGCGTGAACAAGTCCACTACGTTAACGACCCGGACGCGCAGGTCCGGGTAGCGTTGTTCCAGGATCGACGCTGCGGCGAGACACTCCAT
>CAXTSA010000460.1:0-2306 GCA_964246755.1 uncultured Acidobacteriaceae bacterium | reverse complement strand
AGCCGCGCAGACGGTTTACTACGCCCCAATCTGCACCAACTGCCGCGCCTCCTCCCGCGTCCCCAGTATTGACACTCGCGGCACCTCCCCGCGAGCCATCGCGATCTCGTCACAGCGATAAATACGCGGGCAGTTCTGGCAATCCTTGTAGATCTTGTCCGGCAACGCGGCGCGCTCGGTCACCTCGCGAAAACCGTAGCGGAAAAAAAAGTCCGGAATGCGCGTCCTTGAGCAACCCCGCCAGGAGCTTGCCTCCAATCCCTTGGCCCTTCGCCTCGGGCCTCACCACAATCGAACGCACCTCGGCCAGATGCGGCCCGTACAAGTGCAGCGCCCCGCAGCCTAGGAAAGCCCCCGCGTCGCTCTCCGCCACCGTGAAGTCGCGCACGTTCTCGCAAATTTCCGCGAACACCCGCCGCAGCAGCGTGCCGTCTGCAGAGAGTGAGTTGACCAGTTCGTAGATGTTGGTTGCGTCCGGGAGCAGCGCTTTACGTATCCGCATGGGCTGTCTCCTGCGGAACCGGCGGGTTCAGGTCGACGCGGCCGTGCTTGTCTATCAGCGACTGCACACGCTCGCGCGCCTCCACAACCGCCGCGTGCACGGGCGCGCGAGCCGTGCCGCCGATTACGTCGTGGCAGTCGAGCGTCGCTTCGAGAGTAACGGCGGCAAAGAAATCCTCGCCGAAGAGTGGTTCAATCGTTTGCAGCTCCTCAATGGAGAGCTGCTGCAGCTCGCGCCCGGTTTCCAGACCCAGGCGCACCGCCGCGCCCACGCGCTCGTGCGCGGTGCGGAAAGGAAGATCCTTGCTCGTGAGATACGTCGCGGCGGCCATTGCGTTCAGGTAGCCGCTTTCGCAAGCCGAGCGCATACGGTCGGTGCGGAAGCGCAGTGCCTGTGTGAATCGGGCCAGTAAATACAACGTCATGTGCATCGCGCCGGTCGCCGCAAAAATGGGTTCCTGGGTCTCCTGCATGTCCTTGTTGTAAGCCAGCGGCAGGCCTTTCAACGTGAGCAGTACCGCCTGCGCCGCCCCTGAAATGCGCCCCACCTTCGCCCGCACCAGCTCCGTCAAGTCCGGGTTCTTCTTCTGCGGCATCGCGCTGGAGCCGGTCGAAAACGCCTCCGGCAAATCCACAAATCCGAACTCCGCGGTCGAGAACAGCGTCATCTCCTCCGCGAACCGGCTCATGTGCACGCCCAGAATCGTGAGCACCTGCAGGTACTCCAGCACAAAATCACGGTCGCCGGTCGCGTCCATGCTGTTGCGGGTCAGCGCTCGGAAGCCAAGCTCTCGCGCGGCGATAGTGCGGTCAATCGCGAGCGTCGCCCCGGCAACCGCTCCCGAGCCCAGCGGGCACTCGTCCATACGAGTCAGGCAGTCCTGCATCCGTCCCGCGTCGCGCAAGAGCATTTCCACATAGGCCAGCAGCCAGTGCGCGACAAGCACCGGCTCCGCACGCTGCAGGTGGGTGTAGGCAGGCATCACCGCTTCGCCTGCCGCTTCGGCTTGCACCACGAGCTGCTGCGCCCATGCCAGCAGGTGCACGAGAAGCATTTCGAGACGGAAACGAATGAAGAGTTTCAGGTCCGTCGCGATCTGCTCGTTGCGCGAGCGCCCGGTGGGGAGCTTGAGCCCCAGCTCGCCGACCCGCTTTACCAGTTCGAGTTCGACAAAGTGATGAATGTCCTCGGCGTCATTTGGCATGGGCTGCCGATGAACCGGCTGTTCCCCGAGCCTGTGGCCCTGACCCAGAAACGTGCGATGAATATCATCCAGGGCCGAAGCAATCTGCTCCTGCTCGCCCGGCGTGAATACGTGGGCATCGAGCAATGCCAGCGAGTGCGCTCTGCTTGCGTCGCATTCCTGCGAAAGCAGGCGGCGGTCGAAGGAAAACGACCGCTGCCAGTGATCGAATACATCGTCCAGCGGCTCGCGAAAGCGCCCCGACCACATCTTCACTTCGCAACCGCCTTTGCTTCGCGCAGCTCGCGCAAACGAGCCTGCGTGCGCGCCGGCAAACCGAGGATGCGAATGAACCCGGCCGCGTCCTTCTGGTCATACGTGTCACCCATTGTGAATGACGAGAGCTCGTTCGAGTACAGCGAAAACTCACTCTCACGCCCCGCGACGCTGATGTTTCCCTTGTAGAGCGAGAGCGTTACGGAACCGGTCACGTGCTCCTGCGTCTTCGCCACAAACGCGTCCAGAGCCTCGCGCAACGGCGTAAACCACAGCCCGTTATAAACCAGGTCCGCATAGCGCAGCCCGATGTCCTCCTTGTAGTGCTTCACGTCGCGCTCCAGG
>CAXTSA010000459.1:0-2309 GCA_964246755.1 uncultured Acidobacteriaceae bacterium | reverse complement strand
TGCCTAAGCTACGTGGGCCTTCAGTGTCGATGTTCACGAGAACCCGGCTCGCCGTCGTTCCTTGGGAGCTGTGGGAGGTCACGGCATAGCCGTGGTCGATGTGTCGCATTTGCTCTGGGTCGAAGCTCAGGCTGCGCTTATCCTTGCCATCCATCTTGACGGTCATCTTGCCCGGCTCGATAGCGGTGGTGGTGGCGAGATTGCCGTTCGGGAACTCCGAGACCCTAAGCTCGCGTAAACTTCGACGCTTTGAGTTGCACGAGACATCGTTGAGCGTATTGGCGGGCAGGATTGCGACTGTCGCTGATCAGGTCCATAGGTTTGGACGCAAGTCGATTCCGCTCTTGCGGCGATAGCCACTGTTCCAATTGGTCGATCATCGTCGTGAAAATCCATGACATCATGCAAGCCTGGCCAGGATAAAGATGCGCTGACGCGGGCACCTCCAGCGACACGCTTTGGCCCGCTCGTAACTGGGCTGCTTGCATGGCGTAAACGCCGGGACCGTACACATCCGGCAGATTCTGCTTGTAAACCTGCAAGATGGCATAGTATTCAGCCGCCTGATCTCTCATTACGTACGCGGCTTCCACCGCGCACGGTTCAAAATAAAGTGAATGCGCCACGGCGTCTACTCTCTTTCGAAGATGAGCAAACGGATAATCTGGCCAGCGCGGAGGGAAGCTGGTCACTGGAATAATCACGTAGGGAGCCCCGGCGAGGAGCGATTCGGCAGCGCCCTGTACAAGGAAGTTTTTCTGTCCCTCCAAAGCAGCTTCGCGTTCTTCCGCGCTGGGGTGCCGCTCTTCCGGCGCATGAATAAGCCCGTTGCTGTCGACTTTTTCCGATCGAAGTGGATTCCGCATCACCATATGTACCTCCAAGCGGTTAACCCGCCATGATAGGTCAATACTGCTAGGTGTTGAGACACCCGAAATACCGGAGCGCTCACCGCCGCGGGACCTTGTAGACGCTCGCCTTGCCAGCAATTGAAATACAAACACCTAGAGCCTGTTATGGCCTTTGAACCTGATTAGGTACTTTGCTGGAGGTTGATCGGCCTCCAGCATGGAGGGATGGGCGAGGTTGCGGGCAAGTGGTATCTGACCGATGTGTCGGACGAGGAGTGGGAATTCGTACTGCCACCCGAACGCGCGGTTGATCTTGCATCAGCGCACGGCGCTCGCGAAAAGGTTCTTGAGCAACGTGAGCGGGAAAACTGCAGCCAAGTGGGTCCGCCGATTCCGGGATCACGGGCCGGACTTCCCTCCGGGACCGCTCCTCGCGCCCCGCCATTATGCCGCGCGCGACTCCGCAGACCCTGGTCGAGCAGACGCTCCAGACTGCGCCGCCTGCGCTGGACGTGCTTGCGCATCGCGGCCCAGCTCGGCTTGAGCACCGCTACGGTGAGCCGAATTTTGCGCCGCGCCGGGCTGCACCGGCTGGATGCGCTCGACCCTCCGCCGCCGGTCGTCCGCTACGAACACCCCCGGCCCGGCGACCTGATCCACTTCGATATCAAGCGCCTGGCCCGCATCGTTCGCCCTGGCCCGCGTCCACAATGACCGCACACGAAACGCGCGGCGCGGGCTACGAGTTCCTCCACATCGCGGTCGTGTGATCACTCCCGCATCCGCTTGCGCCGCGATCCTCCCGGATCAAACCAGCGCCTCGGCCACACGGTTCTTCCACATGGCGTGCGCGCAGTTCTCCCGATTCGTCGTCTCCTGCCGCCGCGTGCTGACCGATAACGGCCTCTGTTACCACGACCACCGCTTCCAGAAATTGCTACGCTTCGAACGGCTCAAACAACGCTTCACCCGGCCTTACACCCCGCATACCAACGGCAAGGCCGAGCGCTTCATCCAGACCGCCCTGCGCGAATGGGCCTAGGGGCGCACCTACCGACACTCAAGCGAACGCACCGGAGAGCTCGAAGCTTGGCTGCATGACTACAACTTCCATCGCCCTCACAGCAGCCTCGGCCTCAAGACTCCAGCATCCCGCGCAGGCCTGTACCGGAATAATCCGTTGATGCTCCCAGCTAGTGCTCCCCGTTCGCTCAGGATTGCAGCCTTCAAGATTTGGCAGAACGTTTCGTCTTCGAAGGCTAAGCCGGTTGCGCTCTGGTAGAACCACAGGCCTGTTCGTATACAAGCAGGCCTCCTTTACTGCTGATGCATTTAGGTGAGCGGCGCGGCGGACAGGTGGGGCGGTTTTTGCCTCTGCCCGCCGCAGGCGTAGCAGGTCCCGAAAGGGGGAACCCGGATGGAATGTCCCTGTCCACCTTTCCCTGTCATGTTTGATGA
>CAXTSA010000458.1:973-2315 GCA_964246755.1 uncultured Acidobacteriaceae bacterium | reverse complement strand
GGGCGGTCCGGCCATTGTCGTGGATCTGGGAACGGCGACGACCTTTGACGTTGTTTCGGCGCGCGGGGAGTTTGTGGGCGGGGCGATTGCGCCGGGGCTTGGGATCTCAGCCGAGGCGCTATTTGCGCGCGCGGCGCGGCTGGGCCGGGTGGAGCTGCGCCGGCCGGAAAAGGCAATTGGCACCAACACGGTTACAAATCTGCAGAGCGGGATGTTTTTCGGCTATCTGGGGCTGGTGGACGGAATTCTGGAGCGGATGGTGGCGGAGCTGGCGGTTTTGGGAGTTACGCCGACGATTGTCGCGACCGGAGGGTTGGCGAAGCTGATTGCGCCGGAGTCGCGCTTTATCGCGGAGGTGTACGAGATGCTGACGCTTGAAGGGCTGCGATTGATCTGGGAGAGGAATGCCGGGGGTACCGGGGCAAAGGGAGAGTTGGGTATTCGCGAAGTTCGTCGCGATATTTAGAGTGCAGGGTTTATCCGCGGGCGGAGAAACGCAGGTTCTTTGGCGCAAAGCGCTACCGCTTCGCTCAGGATGACGCGTTGCTGCGATCAGGATGACATGGTTTGCTGCGCTCACGATGGCAGCTTTCCTCGGTTCGGAGTTTAGAGACAGGACACTCGAGCATTGCGGAACTACTTCAATTACTTCACGGAGGTGGAGGAGCGATTTCAGCAGCGGCGGGGGTCGCTGCTGTTGCTTTCGACGCTGGATTGGGCGCTGATTGAGAGCTGGAGCGATGCCGGTGTTCCGCTAGCGGCGGTGCTGCGCGGGATTGATGAGGCATTTGCGAAGCACGAGGTGAAGAAGACGAAAGGAACCCGGGCGCGGCGCGTGAACGGGCTGGCGTGGTGTGCGCAGGCGGTGATGGAAGCAGCCGAAGCGATGCGGGAAGCCTCGACGGGGCGGGCACCGGCAGACGGGGAGGCGCAGGCGAGCGGGTTTGAGGGCGAGCGGATTGCGGCGCATCTTGAGATCTGCCGGGAGCAGCTTGAGGCGGCTCGCGCGCTGCCGTCGGGAGCCCAAGTGCTGGCGGACGAGACCGCGGCGCGCGTGGGTGGACTGGCGGCGGAGGCGCGCGCGGGGGCGCCGGACGTGGAGGAGCTGGAAGGGACGCTGCGCGCGCGGGAGGAGAAGCTGCTGGCGATGCTGCTGGCGACTTTGCCGGAGGCGGAACTGGGGGCGTTGCGGGCGCAGGCCGCGCGGGAGATTGCGCCGTACCGGAGCCGAATGCAGGCGCTGCAGATCCGGCAGATCGAGCAGCAGTTCCTGGAGAAGCGGCTGCTGGAGAAGTATGGGGTGCCGCGGTTGAGTCTGTTTTATATGCGGAGCGACGGTTGA
>CAXTSA010000458.1:0-963 GCA_964246755.1 uncultured Acidobacteriaceae bacterium | reverse complement strand
TAGGCTGGAGATGGAGAAGGCGGTCTACGGCGGCGCGGCGCTGGCGCGGGTCGAGGGCAAGGCCGTGTTTGTGCCGATGGCGCTGCCCGGCGAGACGGTGGAAGCCTCGATGCGGCGCGACCGGGGGAGCTACGGGGAGGCGGATCTGCTTGAGGTGTTGCGTCCGGCGCCCGAGCGCGTGGAGGCGCCATGCCCGTACTACGGCGCGTGCGGGGGCTGCCAGTACCAGCACGCGGGCTACGAAGCGCAGCTCGCGATGAAGCGCGGCATTCTGGGGGAAACGCTCGAACGCGCAGGGCTGCGTGATTTGCCCGAGATCGCGGTGCATGCGGGCGAGCCGTGGGGTTATCGCAACCGTGTCCGGCTGCACGTGGATGGGGCGACGCACGCGATGGGGTACAGGCGTCGCGGCTCGCATGCACTGCTGCCGGTGGAGGCTTGCCCGATTGCAGCGCCGCTGCTTGGGGAAGCGATTCCCTTGCTTCGTGAGGTCTTTGTTGAGCAACAGGTTGGGACCTGGTGTTCGGAGCTGGAGCTGTTCACAAACGATCGGGGCTCGGAGCTTCTGCTTTCTTTGAGTCTGCGGCCGGGAGTTCGTGGCGGACTGGCAGAGTTGCGGCGGGTGTGCGAGGCGGCGCGGGAGCAGGTTTCCGAGCTGAGCGGGGCCGGGCTGTTTGCTCCCGCGGCATCGCGCGATGCCCGGACGGGGAAGCGGCGAGGGCGCGCGGGGGAAAAATTGCCCGCCGACGAGCCGGATGCGGCGGGATCTCTCGTGGCGAGCTGGGGAGAGGGCGCGCTTGGGTATCGGGTCGGCGGCGAGCTATACCGGGTGAGCCTCGGCGCGTTTTTCCAAGGCAATCGATTTCTGGTGAGCAAGCTGGTGGAGCTGGCGACCGATGGCGTGAGCGGGGGGCGGGCGTGGGATCTGTTCGCCGGCGTGGGGCTGTTTGCACGGGCGCTGGT
>CAXTSA010000457.1:359-2315 GCA_964246755.1 uncultured Acidobacteriaceae bacterium | reverse complement strand
CTAAGGTGGTTGGTGATCACTGCTCCGTTTTCGGGGACCGGACCCCTCGCCGCATAGGAAACCTGACCGGCCCGGAGAACACGCCGGCAAAATCGCGACAGCCACTCAGCCCGCGCCCGGCGGCTCTGCGGGCGCGTCACGATGAGCGCCGTGAGCGAGTAGGCAAAGGCCCAGACAATCTTGGAGCCCTTCAGTAACTTGCGGGCAAGGAGCATTCTCTCCGTACGATACAGCCCCAACGCTGGATGAAATCTTTTTCGACTTCTACACCTTTATTGCGCACCGTGAAACTCCTGGACCGGATCCGCCGAGTGAATCCACGCCGAGTAAATCAGGTCACGCAGCTCAATGGCCCCCGCCGCCAGCCGGTCTTCGGTGAAGGCCTTTGCCTCCGGCGTTCCGCTTTGGGCGAAACCGCCGGCCTTCTCCAGCTGGTACGTCTTCTCGACGAGCGCATTGGAGTGATGGATGTAGTCCAGATATTGGGTCCACTCGTCGTTCACCACCTGCGGCCTGCTCGCCGCCACCAGGGGCGCAACCTCGGCGGGTTTGATATTGGCGGTCACGTAAACGGACTCAAACTGCGAGTGAATATGGTGTTCGGTCGTGTAGCCGTGCGGGTTGGTCTTCTCCGCCCAGCCGTTGTAGTTGATGGTGATGTGCAGCGGTTGCGAGCCATCGGCGACATAGTGCCCCAGCCAGCCTGCCTCGAACAGGATGATCGTCTCAATCCCGGATAGATCCTGATTTGCGGCGCTGAGCTTGCGATAGTCGCGAAGATCCGACTTCAATCGTTCCCAGACCTCTTCCACCTGCCAGGGCTGCAGGCCGACCTTGTCGGGTTGTAACGGCAGCTCCGGGTGCTTCGCCTGCGCGGCATACAGCGCGCGAATGAAGTCGAAACGCTTTCTGGGCAGCATCATGCCGTCCGGTCCGCAGCCGGGTGCGCCGGGGCTGCACGGACTGCCGGCGAGGTCAGCCCATTCCAGATCCATAAAATGCTCCGCCGCCTGGGTGCTGGCAAGTTCGTCTTCGGCGCGGTTGCGCCATTGATCGGGCTCCGGCCCCTCGTACTCAACGACGTCCACCGCGTTGCCATTGCGTAGAAAGGCAGGCACCTCCGCCGGAAGGTTCTCTATGGCAAGACGATTGATCATCCGATGGCCGTCATGACCCCATCCCCAGGCGGGTGCCGTTGGAAGAAGAACGATCAACGTCGAAACAGCGGCGAGACGGACAACCGGGCCAAGCGAGCGCATTGCGCTGAGTATACGGCGGTCTGCCTGATCGAAACCCACCTGCAAAACAGCCGAAGAAAGACACAGCTCGCTGCTCGTGCGAGGTTCGCTCTAAAAATCCCGCATCTCAACCCGCATGAGTGCTGCACCCACCCCGAACGCCACGGCCGCCGGTACCTTTACGATCGCCAATGACCTCCCCGTCCACCGCCTCGGCTATGGCACCATGCGGCTGGTCGGCGAGGGCGCCTGGGGCGAGCCGCCCAGCCGTGAGGACGCCCGCAACGTCCTTCGCCGGGCGCTCGAACTCGGCATCAACCTCCTCGACACCGCCGACGCCTACGGCCCGCAGATCGCCGAACAGCTGATTGCCGAGGCCCTTCACCCCTACCCCGCCGGTCTCGTCGTAGCCACCAAGGGCGGCCTCACCCGCCAGGGCCCCTCCAAAGCCAAGCCCTGCGGTCGCCCCGACTACCTGCAACAACAGCTCGAGCTCTCCCTGCGCCACCTCCGGCTCAATTGCATCGACCTTTACCAGCTCCATCGCATCGACCCCACCGTTCCGCTCGCCGACACCCTCGGCGCGCTGAAAGACGCACAGCAGCAAGGCAAGATCCGCCACATCGGCCTTTCCGAAGTTAATCCAGAAGAGATCGCCGAAGCCCAGAAGACCGTCCCGATCGTCTCCGTCCAGAACCGCTTCAACCTCTTTGACCGC
>CAXTSA010000457.1:0-308 GCA_964246755.1 uncultured Acidobacteriaceae bacterium | reverse complement strand
CTTCCCTGGTACCCCATGGGTGGCAGCGCGGCCACCAGCATCAGCGAAACCGCTTCCAACAGCACCGAAGCCCACACCAATCACCCACTGGCCGACTTCGCCCGCGATCACGATGCGACACCCAATCAGATCGCCCTCGCCTGGCTTCTCCAGCTCAGCCCCAACATCCTTCCCATCCCCGGAACAGCGTCCATCGCCCACCTGGAGGAAAACGGCGCGGCCGCCTCTCTGCCCATTCCAGAAGCCGATTGGGACGCCCTCGAACTTATTGTTGAGACCCAGGCAAGCTAAGGCTCTCTATCGCGGCC
>CAXTSA010000456.1:2063-2319 GCA_964246755.1 uncultured Acidobacteriaceae bacterium | reverse complement strand
ACCGGCACCCGCAGCACCCCCCTCACCCGCGCCGCCACCTCGCGCGGCACACCCTCCAGCACCACCAGCGCGGCCCCGGCAGCCTCCATCGCGAGCCCGTCCGCGACCAGCGCCTCGGCCGCCTCCAGCGTGCGGCCCTGCACCTTGTAGCCGCCCGTCCGGTTCACCGCCTGCGGCAGCAGTCCCAGGTGCGCGACCACCGGGATTCCGGCCTCCGCCAAACGCCTCGCGCACGCCGGTCGAGCGCCGTCGAACT
>CAXTSA010000456.1:0-2053 GCA_964246755.1 uncultured Acidobacteriaceae bacterium | reverse complement strand
ATCACCGCCTCTGCCCCAGCCTCCTTGATGAACCGCGTCGCATGGCGCACCGCTTCGGCCTCATCGGCGTGGTAGCTGCCGAACGGCATGTCCGCGACCAGCACCGCGCGGCGCACCGCACGGCGCACCGCGCGCGCGTGGTGCAGCATCTCCTCGACCGTCACCGGCAGCGTCGAATCGTACCCCAGCACGGCCATGCCCAGCGAGTCGCCAACCAGCAGCAGGTCCACCCCGGCCTCGTCCACAATGCGGGCGCTCGGATAGTCATACGCGGTGAGCGCCGTGATCGGCTCCCCCGCGCGCTTTTTCGCTTCAAGCGACGGGAAGGTAACCTTGCCGCTCGAGGACGACGCCGACAGCTCGCGCGATGGCTCGCGCTGTGGCTCGCGCGACTCAGAAAGGCTCATGGGGTAAGCTCCAATCCAGCTGCCGCCCCGGTTCTGCTCCCCAGCGCCGGCCAAGGCCCACCGGAAGGAGCCCGCGACGCAGCCTCAACGCCTCCTATCGTAAATGACCTGTCGCTACGCGATCTGCCCGAGCGGCGCATAGTGCTCCCGGCCATGCACCGGCGCCAGGATGCGGTCCAGCAGCAGCTCCCGCTCCCGTTCGCTTTGAACAAAATCGATCGCCGAAGTATCGACGACCAGCAACCGGCTCGCCGTGTAACGGGAAAAGAAATGCTCGTACGCCGCGCAAACCTGGTCGGTGTACGCCTCGCCAATACCCTGCTCCTCCGCCAGACCCTTGCGACGCAACCGCTCGCGCAGCACCCCGGGGTTCGCCTGGAGATAAACAACCAGGTCGGCTTGCGGGGGCACCTGGCTCGCCGCATAAAACTCCTTGTAGATCGCAAGCTCCGCGTCCGACAGATTCAGAAAAGCGAACAGCTTGTCTTTCTCAAGGATGTAGTCCGAGACAACCGGCCCCCCGAGCCTAGCCGCCGCCGCCATCTGCGCCTGCCGCTCGCGTAAAAACCACATCTGCGTGGCGAAAGCCATCCCGGGCTCCCCGGCGTAAAATCGCGCGAGAAACGGGTTCCGCTCCGGCTCGGCCAGATATACGGCGCCCATGCGCTCGGCCAGCAGGCGCGCCAGCGTCGACTTCCCCACCCGCAGCGGCCCCTCCACCGCGATACGCCGCGGCACCGGTTGCGACGCGAATCGCTCCCGGATCGGCGTCGCCCGCACCGGAGGCTTCCCCTCCGCCTCCGGGGCCCACAGCCGGGGGACGTCCTGTTTCCGAAGATTCGTCGGTCCAAAGCCCTTTGCCATCGCTAACCTGCTCACTTTCCGGAACTTTCCCGCTCGGGCATAGGTAGAGCAGGCGATGCCGCGCATCCAGCACTCCCAACCCCAGTCCCAGCCATAGGCGAATATTAAGCGAAAACTGCCTGGATGAAAAGCATTTCTTTTCCTTTCGCCGACAACGGCCCGCGCAGCCGACACAGGTACACTGGGTGCCATGACGTGGGCAGCGGAAGCAGGAGGTACGGGCGTTGCAGTGGCCGCCCTGGCAGGCGGGTGGGCCCGGTCCCAGTGGTCCACTTCGCAGATCTGGGGCAGAACGCTCATCAACGGCCCCAACGGACGCGAACTGGCCCTCACCTTCGACGATGGGCCAAACGACCGCTACACCCAGGAAGTCCTCGAAAAACTGGCCGCCGCCAACACCCGCGCGACCTTCTTCTTCGTCGGCAGATACGCCCGCCAGCTCCCTTGGCTGGTGCGCCAGGTCGCCGACGCCGGCCATGTCGTCGGCAACCACTCGCTCTCGCACAAAAACCTGGTGTACCTGTCCGCGAAACGCAAGCGCGCCGAAATCCGCGATTGCAGCGCCATCCTCGAGGACGCCCTCGGAACGCCGGTTCGCTACTTCCGGCCTCCCTTCGGCGGCCGCCGCCCGGCTGTGCTGCGCGCCGCGCGCGAGCTCGGCCTCAAGACCGTCATGTGGAACAGCATGGGTTTCGACTGGCGCAGGGATCGCGCGCCCAAGCAGATCATGAAAGCCGTGGAGCGCGGCATCCGGAGAAACAGGAAAGCCGGCCACGGCTCCC
>CAXTSA010000455.1:0-2319 GCA_964246755.1 uncultured Acidobacteriaceae bacterium | reverse complement strand
GACGGAAAAGCTGCGGGGAGTGCAGCGCCTTACCTTACACCTACTGTGAAAATGCACTAGGACGCGAGCAGGCGGTAGATCGCGGCCAGCTCCCCGGGGCTTAGCTCCTCGGCGCGAGCGGTCGCGAGCTTGCGCCCTGCCGCGAGCGCCTCGCCGATCCGCTCGGGCGGGTAGCCGGCTGCGCGCAGGTTGTTGTTCACCGTCTTTCTTTTCTGGGCGAAGCATGCTTCCAGAAACCGCCGAAACGGCTGGGGAGGCACGCCAAGCTCCTCCCAGCGCGGGGCGAAGTCCAGGCGCACGACCGCGGAGTGGACTTCGGGCGGGGGTGTGAATGCCTCGGGCGGCAGCATAAACAACAGCTCGGCCTGAGCGTGGACCTGGCAGAGTACGGAAAGCAGCCCATAGTCGCGCGTCCCCGGCGACGCTGTCACCCGCTCCGCGACCTCACGCTGCACCATCACGACGGCGCGCGAGAGCACGCCCTCATGGGCAAACAGATGCCGCAGGATCGGCGAAGTGATGTAGTAGGGCAGGTTGCCCACAACGGCAAGGCTGCGTCCGGGAGCTCGCGCGAGAGACCCGAGGTCGACGGAGAGGACGTCTGCCTGCATCACCTGGACATTGGGCATGCCGCGATAGCGGGCCCCGAGCGAGACGGCGAGCGCCGGATCGACCTCGATCGCGAGCAGGCGGCGAGCGCGCGCTGCCAGCAGATCCGTAATAGCTGCTTTGCCGGGACCGATCTCGACCACGTCGCCGGCCGCGGCGGGGCCCAGAGCATCGACGATGCGGCGCTGCGCTTGTGTGTCGGCAAGAAAGTTCTGCCCCAGCACCGATTTTCTTCCTGGTCTCATCCGGCCTGCGGTCGTGACGCGGGGAGAAACGACGCGTGTCCTCGACATCCATTAGACTAAGCCTTCGCGTACGCCGCATGGGCGCGCGCGTTGGGAGCCGGGTGCATGCACATTGTTTTTGCCGCGTCTGAGTGTGTTCCATTCATCAAGACCGGAGGTCTGGCCGATGTGATCGGCGCGCTGCCGGCGGAGCTGGTGCGGCAGGGGCACGCCCTCACGGTCTACCTGCCGCTGTTCCGGCCGGTTGCGGCGCAGCTTGGCAAGCGCAGCGTGCTCATCGAGAGCCTTACCATCCCTTTTCTGGGCTACAGTCGTTTCTGCTCCATTGTGGATGGCGGCATGCGCGACGGAGTGCGCTACCTGTTTGTGGATTGCCCGGAGCTGTTCGACCGCGAAGGCCTGTATGGAACCGCGAGCGGCGGCGACTACCCTGACAACTGGGAGCGCTTCGCCCTGTACTGCCGGGCCGTGCTGGAAGCAAGCAAACTGCTGGGGGTTCCGGACGTGTTTCACGCGCACGACTGGCAGGCGGCGATGCTGCCGGTGTACCTGCGCACCCTGTACGCGAACGACCCGGCGCTGGAGCGGGCCGGTACAGTCTTTACGATCCACAACGCCGGCTACCAGGGCTGGTTCGCTCCGGAGACCACGGAGCGCCTGCTGCTGCCCTGGGACGTTTACCGGATGGACAAGCTGGAGCACTACGACACTTTCAATTTCCTCAAGGGCGGCATCGCTTTCGGAGATGTTCTGACTACGGTGAGCCGCAAGTATGCCCAGGAGATCCAGACGCCGGAGTTCGGCTACTCGCTCGACGGCACACTCAGGCGACGGGCTGCCGAGCTCTACGGAATCCTGAACGGAGTGGACTACGGTCAGTGGGACCCCGCGCACGACCGCTATATCGCCGCGCATTACACCCCGGAAAGGCTGGAAGGCAAGGCGGAGTGCCGCCGCGACCTGCTGCATGCGTTCGGAGCGCCCGATGTTCCTCCATCGACGCCGGTGCTGGGCATCGTCTCGCGCTTTGCCACGCAGAAAGGCTTTGACCTGCTGGCGGAGATCGCCGAGGAGCTTGCCGCGCGCGAGCTTCTCCTGGTCGCGCTTGGCACGGGCGAGCCGTACTACGAAAACCTTCTCCGCTCCCTGGCGGAGCGATACCCGCGGCGGTTTGCCGTGCGTGTGCAGTACGACAACACGCTGGCACACAAGATCGAGGCGGGTTCGAACATCTTCCTGATGCCGTCGCGCTACGAACCCAGCGGGCTGAACCAGCTCTACAGCCTGCGTTACGGCACGGTGCCGGTGGTGCGCGCAACCGGCGGCCTGGACGATACGGTCGAGGAAACCCCCGACCCGGCCGACGGCACGGGCTTCAAGTTCAACGCGTACAGCGGGCGCGAGTTCCTCGCGGCGGTCGATCGCGCTCTCTCCTGCTTCACGGAACCGGAGCGCTGGCGCAGGC
>CAXTSA010000454.1:0-2320 GCA_964246755.1 uncultured Acidobacteriaceae bacterium | reverse complement strand
CCTCATCAGGGGGTGCGGGATCAGCTTTGCCGACCTGCTTAACGGGCTTCAGCATGCCGGTGACTGCGTCGATGTGTGCGCCCGTGGCAGTGTCGGTCTTCATACGCGCGGCAGCCTCGGTGGTGCTGGAGGGCATGCCGCCGTTTTTGCGGAATAGATAGTCCTCATAGTTGCCGGGGTAGATGTGGACGCGGCGGTCTTCTACCTCAAAGACGGGGGTGGCCAGGCCGTCGATGAAGTAGCGGTCGTGCGAAACGAAGAGGACAGTGCCGCTGAAGTTGCGCACCGCGTCCAGAAGGACGTCTTTGGCGCGCATGTCGAGGTGATTGGTGGGCTCGTCGAGCAGTAGAAAGTTGGCGGGTGAGACGAGCATCTTCGCCAGGGCGTAACGGTTTCGCTCGCCCCCGGAGAGTACGCCCAAGCGCTTGAAGACGTCGTCGCCGGTGAACATAAAGCAGCCCAGCAGGGAGCGCAGCGTGACAACGTCCACGCGTGGGTTGGAGCCGGTGATGTCGTCGAGCATCTGGGCTTCGGGCTTTAGGACTTTGTACTGGTCCTGCGCGAAATAGTCCGCGACAGCGTTATGACCGAGGCGAATCTCGCCGCTGGTGGGCTTTTCGAGGGCCGAGAGCATGCGCAGCAATGTTGATTTACCTGCGCCGTTGACGCCGACAAGCGCGATGCGGTCGCCGCGCTCGATCGTGAACTCGAGGTTTTCGAGAACACGCTTGGTGCCGCCGTTAGGGGCAGGGTAGTGCTTGGTCAGCCCTTTCACTTCCATCACCGTACGGCCGCTGGTGGGCGGCTGCGGAAAGGTGAAGTGGATGGTCGCTTCGTCGTCCGGAACTTCGATGCGCTCGATCTTGTCGAGCTCCTTGATCCGGGACTGCACCTGCTTGGCCTTGGTGGCCTGATAACGGAAGCGGTTGATGAAGGCTTCGAGGTCTTCAATGCGCTCGCGCTGATTTTTGTAGGCGCTCATCAGCTGCGTGCGGCGCTCGTCTTTGAGCGTCAGGTATTTGGAGTAGTTGCCGTGGTAAACATGCATGCGCTTGTTCCAGACCTCGACTGTTTTGTTGACGGTCTGGTCCAGGAAGTAGCGGTCGTGCGAGATGAGAATGAAGGCGTTTTCGTAGGTCTGGAGGTAGTCTTCGAGCCAGTTGCGGCTTTCCAGATCGAGGTGATTCGTAGGCTCGTCGAGGAGCAGAAGGGAAGGCTTCTGCAGCAGGAGTTTGGCGAGCGCGATGCGCATCTGCCAGCCGCCGGAAAACTCTTCCGTGCGGCGCTCCCAGTCTTCCTTGCTGAAGCCCAGGCCGCCGAGCACAGCGCCGACCTGCGCGTCGAGGGTGTAGATATCTTAGCGCCGGGCGGCGCGGGCGTACTCGGACGACTTCGGGTCGGCGTCGCTCATCGTGTGAGTCAGGTCTTCGTATTCCCGCTCCAGGGCACGCAGTTCGTCGAAGACCGAAAGGCATTCTTCGAAAACAGTGCGACCGGAGAGTGCGAGACCGTCCTGGGGCAGGTAGCCCAGCGTCATGCCGCGGATGTGCGTGCGCTGGCCGTAGTCCAGGCCTTCAAGGCCCGCGAGCACCTTCAACAGCGTGGATTTGCCCGTGCCGTTGCCGCCGACCAGCCCGATGCGCTCGTTGGGGGTGATCAGCCAGTTGACGTCTTCGAATAAGAGCTTATGACCGTAGCGCTTGCCTGCGCCGGAGAGTTGCAGCATTGCTCCTCTATTGTCGCAGAGCGGAACAGTTGTACAGAAATCGCGTTAGCTACCCGATAAGATTTCACAGCATCGAAATGAAAGTTGGAGCCTAGTAGGTGGACGGGAACGAAGCGAGCGGCGACCTTAGACCCACTGCTGGGCGCAAGCGGTGGTGGCAGCGAAGATGGTTCAGGATCGGGGCGACGCTTTCAGTGGTCGTGTGCCTCGCGTTGATGGGCATCGCGGAGTACATTTTGCACAACGCGGAACCGATCCTCCGCAAGCGCATCATCGAGACCTTGTCCGCGCGATTTGACGCACCTGTCGAACTGAAGCGCGTTGATATCTCACTCTTCAAGGGCATCGAGGTCGACGGGTATGGCTTGCGAATCCCATTTGCCGCAGCCGTCCAGAACCCGCCGTCTCCACCGATGATCGCGGTGGAGCACTTTGCGTTCAGAACCACGTTGAAGGGACTTCTGCATCAGCCGACCCATGTGGCCGGTGTGCGGGTGGAGGGGATGGAGATTCACATTCCGCCGCCGAGTCAGCGTTCGCAAATCCTCGGGACGCGCGAGGGTCTCAAGCCTGCCGATCCGGACGATCCCAACG
>CAXTSA010000453.1:0-2324 GCA_964246755.1 uncultured Acidobacteriaceae bacterium | reverse complement strand
GTAGGGTCTGTTATGGGTGGGAGGTTTGGGGTGTGACGGGGAACCCGGCGATGAAGCACTGTTGCTGAAGGACAGTTTCCAAGATGCGGCTTGTTCCAAGGTGCGGCTTGATATGCGACCAGAGTTGTCGTAGTTTGAGGGAGTTGCATACAACGGCAGAGAGGCGCGGGGCGCGTGTGACCGCGCTTGTCTTTGCCCGCTCGGGGATTGGAAGGGGTTCTCTTGGTAGGACGGATTTGGAAGGCGTGGCTTGTTTTCTGGTTTGTAGGTGCGCTGTGGCCCGCGGCGGCGGCTTTGGCGGCGGCAGGTGACGCGGCTGAGGCGCCGGCTTGTCCGGCAGCGGCGCTTGCGGCGGAGAGCTTGACGATTCTGGTCACCGATCCGTCGGGAGCGCTGGTGCAGCGGGCTGCTGTGGAGATCCGGTGCGGATCGACTGCGGTGACTGTGCAGACGGACGAGGAAGGGCAGGTGGCGGTGCATGTACGGCCGGGCAGCTACCGGGTTTCAGTGGTGGCGCCGGGCGTTGCGGAAGCGGCGGAACCGGGGGAGCTGGAAGCGGGGGAGCCGCGGACGGTGCAGGGGGCGCCGGGCGCGGCGACGGACACGATCCAAGTGACGGCGGATGCGGGGTTTGTGCCGTTCGCCTCGAATGCCGGGTCGAAGACCAATGCGCAGCTGATCGAAGTGCCGCAGTCGATTTCAGTGGTGAACGAGCGGGAGCTGAGCGGGCGGAATGTGCGGACGGTGAACGAGGCGCTGCGATATACGCCGGGGGTGACGCCGGACGAGTACGGGGTGGACCAGAGGTTCGACTGGCTGAAGATCCGCGGCTTCGATGCGCAGACATTTGGGGTGTTTCGGGATGGGACGCGGTTCAATTCGCTCTCAGGCAAGCTGGACCCGTTCGAGCTGGAGAGTGTGGAGGTGCTGAAGGGGCCGAGCTCGGTGCTTTACGGGGAAGCGCCGCCGGGCGGGTTGATCAACCAGGTGACGAAGCGGCCGCCGGCGGAGCGCGAGTACGTGGCGGGGGCGGAGTTTGGATCGTACGGCAGGCGCGAGGGGACGGTGGACCTGGGCGGTCCGGTGGGGGAGAAGGGTTTGTTTCGCTACCGCTTGCTGGGGCTGGTGCGGAACTCGGGAACGCAGGTGGAGTTTACGCCGGACAACCGGAGGCTGATTGCGCCGTCGTTGACCTGGGCGCCGGGCGAGCGGACCCGCGTGACCGGGCTGGCCGATTATCAGCATGACGGGACGAAGTGGGGGCAGAGCCTGCCGGCGGAGGGGACGCTGTTTGACACGAACCCGAACGGGTTGATCCCCGAGGCGTTCTTTGCCGGGGAGCCGGGCGCGGAAGGGGTATTGCGGAACCAGGCATCGATCGCGTACACGGCCGACCATCTTTTTGAGGATGGCCTGGATGCGCACCAGAGTTATCGCTTTCAGCACGTGAACGTTCACGCAAGCACTCTGTATGCTAGCGGTTTCGAGCCGGGGAGTAACACGCTGTTGAGGCGCGCTTCCTTTCTTGCGCCGGAGCAGGATGAGATTCATACGCTGGACAGCCGGGTGCTGCGGCGGCTGAACACGGGTAAGTGGGCCGAGACGCTGCTGGCTGGATATGACTATCTACGTTTTGATACTCGACTGACGTATAACTTCGGGTCGAGTACAGACATAGACGCGTTTCACCCTGTGTACGGCACGACGACTTTCCCTGCGGGCGTGGATTATACGAACAACCACGGCGTGCTGGACCAGCATGGCGTGTATCTGCAGGACCAGGTGAAGTATCGGGACCGCCTGGTGCTAACGCTGGGCGGGCGCGAGGACTGGGCTATCAACAACGTGGATAACTTTGTCGCCGGCGAGGCGAACACGCACCAGGACGATTCAAAGTTTACGGGCCGGGTGGGAGTGACTTACCTGGCGAACCAAGGCATGGCTCCTTACTTCTCATATGCGACGAGTTTTTTGCCCACGGTGGGAACCGATATCTTCGGCACGGCGTACAAGCCGACGACCGGGTCGCAGGAAGAGGCAGGCATTAAGTTTCAACCGCGCACGTGGACAAGCTTCTTCACAGTCGCCTATTACAACCTGGTTGAAAACAATGTGCAGGAGGGTGGGCAGCTGGCGAACGGGGCTTTTAACACGGTGCAGCAAGGGCAGGCACGGTCGCGCGGATTGGAGTTTGAGGGCCTGATGAACCTGAAGCAAGGGTGGAATATTCACTCGGCTTACTCGCTGGACAGGACGGCGTCGACGGAGTCGAGCGATGCGGCGAGCGTGGGCAAAGCGCTGCCGCAGGTAGCGCGGAACACGGC
>CAXTSA010000452.1:0-2325 GCA_964246755.1 uncultured Acidobacteriaceae bacterium | reverse complement strand
CCCCCGTGTAGATCTCTCTATACCCAGAATCAATAAAAAAAAAGATGAGAAGTTCATGCGGCCTGGCACACCCTTCCAGGACATCATCGAGGAGATCGCCGCGGACGCGAGCCTGTATTCAACAGATCCTCGGTGGACATCGCTCATCGCATTCGTCTGGGACGACGCCCGGCGCATGGAGGAGCACCAAAAACTCGTTGCGGGGCTGAAGCAGCTTCCCATGGTCGTCGGCGCGGTCGTGGTGTCGCGCCCAGGCAAAATGGACCGCTCGGAGCAGCAAGAAACCCATTCTGATGCTTGAAACCGATGTGCTACCCTTCTCCGAGCAAACGCGCCGTGCTGATGGCATTATCCGCAGTAGCTTGTCGATGCGGAGGCTGATGCGTCGGCCGTCGCACCACCGGCAGAGGTGGTCAGAGAAACCGGCGGTATTTCGGCTGCCAACCGTTCCAGGTAGGGAAAATGCCCACCTAACCCGTGGGGAAGATGGCTGGGTTACGTGGGGGCAGCGATCAGCCCCTTAAGCAGCGGTATCCAATAACCGTATGCCAGCAGACCAATTACCTGTAATCGGGTGACCCCTTCGTTTACCCTACCCTCATCTCCGCAGAATATTGCTGTCGCTCTGGTGCATCCATAGGTTGGTGTCACGGAGATGCACCATGACCGAGCCAGCCGCTGACAACATTGTCGAGTTCCCCACCACCAAGCCTGCCCGTAAGCCCTCCTCGACCGAGGCAATCTGGGGCAAGCCGGTTGCCGCGCACGGCTACGCCGGCGTACCCTCCATACTCATCCGCGCCCAGGGCCGGTTGGGGTTGAGCCCGATGCAGTTCAGCATCGTGGTCCAGCTCCTCGAGTACTGGCACGAGCCGACCCGCCGTCCGTTTCCGAGCAAGCGCGACTTGGCCGAGCGCATGGGCGTCACCCAGAAAGCTATCCAGCTCAACATAGCAGAGTTGGAGAAAGCGCAGCTTGTCCGCCGGGAGAAGCGCAAGACCGCAGCAGGCGATTGGGACAGCAACATCTACCATCTCGACGGCCTTGTGCAGCGTGTGCAAGCCCTGGAACCAGATTTTGCCAAGGAACGCCAAGCCAAGAAGGCATGGAGAGACGCCCGAAAGAACGCCGAGCTGTCCCCGCACCGGAGGCGGGCGAAGCCAAAACCCCAGCCCTGATAAGATTTACCCCGGCCGCATGCCGATAGCCTGGCAGAGACGGGACCGGGGTTTACGGAGATAGATGTAAGCCAATTGGCGCCCCGCTGCAAGGCCGGCGGCGAGGAGAAGGATCGTGTCTGAGAACGAGCATTTGGAAGAAGCACTATCGCTGGAGCGGTTTGGCCGCTACCTGACCTGGGCCGGTGAGGACCGTGCGCGGGCGCTGGACCTGTACACGTTGAACACAGCTTTGTCCGAGGCGCTCTACACGCCCTTGCAGATGCTGGAAGTTGCCCTCCGCAACCGCATCCACTCGACCCTTTCCGTCGCACGCGACCCGCGCTGGTTCGAGAACGAAGGTTTGCTGGTTGCGCCACATCAGGCAGGGCAGGTGGCGGAGGCCTTGGCTGAGCTGGCCCGCGAGGGGAAGGAGCCGACGCCCGGGCGCATCGTGGCGGCGCTTACCTTCAGCTTCTGGACGGCGATGTTCGGGACTGCATACGAGAATCTTTGGCAACAGGACCTGCACCGCATCGCACGCCGGGAAGATGGCAAGCGTCTTCGTCGCAAGGACTTCTCCGGCCCGCTGACCCCGATCCGCATCCTGCGCAACCGGATTGCTCATCATGAGCCGATTCTAGAATGGAATCTGCCCAAGCATCACGATGCCATGCTTCGCTTGACGGCGTGGCTGTCCCCTGCGGCCGCCGCGTGGTGCCGGGGCTTAGACCGTTTCGAGCAAGTATATCCGTCCGACGGGATCACTCTGCAGGATGCACCGGAAGAAACACAGGAAGCAGACTCACCGGGCTGAGTTAACCTGCGGGGAAACAAGCAACCCTGGGCGTCTCCCCTTCGGGGCCGCGCTGGCGGGCTGCGCCCCGAGCCGGCTGAAGAGCGCCGTCTCGGCCCTTCGGGCTTTCATCACTGACGCGCACTCTCACCGCGGACGCGGCGCAAAGGGGCCGAGGGGCTTTGCCCCTTCTCTCCCCCAAAGCGCCTTCCACCCAGCTTCCTCCGCCTGCGCTTTGCTCCGGCTCCGTGCAGCCGGGTCCCTGCGAAGCCGCTTTTCCCCCTCCATCCCCACCGCTCACGCGGCCCCGGGAAGCAGCGAGGCGCTGCTTCGCAACGACGAAAGGGAAAGAGCGATGACCACCACCGACAC
>CAXTSA010000451.1:0-2337 GCA_964246755.1 uncultured Acidobacteriaceae bacterium | reverse complement strand
GCGGAAGCCGCAGTCGGTGGCCATAGCGAGCGAGTTGGCGTCGCGCCAGGCCAGCAGCGTGCGCGAGCCTGCCACATCCACCACGCGCGCCGAGTTCCCCGCCCCGCCCCCGCCGAGGTGCGGCGAGAGCAGCGCATACAAGTGCAGGCGCCCGAGCAGTTCGGGCTTTGCTTCGAGGCGGACACGCACGAGCACGACCGAACTGTGCGGGTCGCAAATCGTTTCCTTCGTGAGCGTGTAGCGGCCTGCGGGGTCGCGGTTGACCTGCCGGGGAGCCGGCGCCGCCGGGTGCACATAGGAGAACCTGCGCTCCGTGTCGCGCTTTTCCTCGTGGAAAAACGTTTCGCCGTCCGTGATGAGCAACTCCATGTCCCGGGTCTGTGGGCGGTCGATGGTGGGGTAGTAAATCTCGTTCAGGATGCCGTGCGAGGTGGTGAACCAGACCCTGGAGGAGGCGGAGTAGGCGCAGCCCACGCTGTTCTTGATGGAGGAGGTCCAGCGGCCGGGCAGGCCCGGGGCGCCGTGGGCCTCGCCCTGCTGGGAAAGCCAGAGGTATTCGGGGGCAAGCGCGGGATCGGTCATGGGTTCGGGTTTCTCCGGTGGGGCGCTTCCAGAGTAGCGCGAAGGCTTGTCCGAAAGCAGGTCAGGCAAGATTGCTATCAGGTTGGCGATAGTGCTATCGTTTTGAGAGTAAGGAGGTGGCTCATGCACGCTGTAACCATCCGCAATCTACCTGAAGAGACACATCGGGCGCTTAAGCAGCAGGCGATCCTGCACGGGAAGAGTACCGAGGCGGAGATTCGATCGATTTTGGAAGAAGCGGTCCGGCCCAAAGAGCAGGTCGGTCTGGGAACGGCGCTTCAGGAATTCGCAATGCAGTTTGGAGGCATTGAGCTGGATATCACACGTGACCCCTCACCGGCGAGAGCGGCCGATTTCGAGTGATTATCGTAGATACCAACGTTATCTCCGAGCCGCTAAAGCCTGAGGCAAGTGCTGCACTTCTCGAGTGGCTGAACCGTCAAGCCGTCAAAACCCTGTATCTGACGACGACGAGCCTGGCCGAGCTGCTGGTTGGCGTCGAGAAACTGCCGGACGGGCGGCGCAAGACAGCCTTGGCGGAGTCGCTGAAACCGCTGCTCACGAAGTTGTTCGGCCCGCGTATCCTGCCGTTTGACGAAGCTGCTGCAGTGGCTTACGCGAAACTGGTAAGCCGGGCGAAGGCGGCTGGGCGTACTGTTTCCTTCGCGGATGGACAAATTGCGGCGATTGCCATGGTTCAGGGATTCATGGTGGCGACGCGCGATCGAGGTCCGTTCGAGGCGGCCGGGGTGTTGGTGATTGATCCCTGGGACGCATAAAGCGCAGCATGAAGCTTCACCCAGTAAGGTACCATTCCGCCATGCAAATTCAGCTTTCCGCCAACTTCAAAGCGAAACTCCGGGAGCGCGCGGCGCGCGAGGACCGCACACCTGAAGCAGTAGCCGCCGAGGCGCTTGAGGAGATGTTGGACTACGACGCCTGGCATCTGGCGCGGGTCGATGAGGGCCTTGCCGACGTGGAGGCCGGGAACGTCTTTTCCCATGAAGAAGTCATGACGCGGCTTGAGGAACAACTGGCCCAGTATCGAGCGAAGGCTTCTTGATTCTGCGTTAGTCCGCCAAGGCGGAAAAGGATTGTCGAACATTGTCAGCTACCTTTTTCAGAACACCCCCCCGATACAGGCCGAACGCATTGCCCGTGAAGTAGGCCGTGCCCCTCAAAGCTCCTGAATTTCCTGAGATTGGACGCCCAGGCAACAAGCCTGGTACTCGGGACCTCGTTCTTGCACCGCTGCCTCATCATCGTGTACACAGTGACAAAGCAAACCGTGCGAGTGCTCCGTATGCTTCACGGCAGGCAGAACTGGAAACAGCAATAGCCTAAAGCACCTGCGAGTTCGCATCCGGGTCGGGGTGGAACTGGACCTCGCTCATGGCGTGAGTGATCTCGCGGTTCTGCATGAAGTACTGCCAGACGAAGCCGGTGCGCAGGTTTTCGGCCATCAGAACGCTGATGCCCTGGTCGATACCGAGAATGTCCTCGGCGAACCAGTTGCCCTTGATGTCGAATGCGTCGACGAAGCCATAGCGAGTCCACACGCGCGGGCCGCCTTTCTCGCGCATCGAGAGCAGCACGTGCGAGCACTCGGCGGGCAGAAACGGCAGTGAACCGGCGGCGGCGCAGGGCACCAGCGTGCCGGCGAGCGGGCCGATCGACGGCGGACCGCCCCAGACGCGATAGCCGTCTTTCGAGTCCGACGCGGTGATGCCCCACATATCCTGGTCGATCCAGTTG
>CAXTSA010000450.1:0-2350 GCA_964246755.1 uncultured Acidobacteriaceae bacterium | reverse complement strand
TCATTCACCCGGAACAGCCTGCCGCCGGTGTCCTCGCACAGGTCGTTCAACAGCAGAGGCCCCAGCCGCTCCTCGGTCGTCGGCGCATACTCGTCGAAAATGCCGATCGAGTAAATCTGCA
The DNA here is from genome assembly GCA_964246755.1 of uncultured Acidobacteriaceae bacterium. Lineage (GTDB taxonomy): Bacteria > Acidobacteriota > Terriglobia > Terriglobales > Acidobacteriaceae > EB88. The sequence goes on along the minus strand of CAXTSA010000450.1, from coordinate 2,229 downwards.
CATCGCTCTCCCGCACCATCGCCCGTAACTCGTTTTCCGTGTACCGCGACCGGTTATCGCCGCCGTCCGAAACCACGAGCAGAGCCTTGCGCGGGTACTTCGCGTCCTTCATCTTGTTCACGCCCAGGTAAATTGCGTCCAGCAGCGCGGTCCGCTTGCCCGGCTTCACCAGCGCCAGCCGCCCGTCCACATCCTCGATATTCGAGGTGAAGTCCTCGATCAGCTCCGGCCGGTCATTGAAGCCGACCACGAAAAATTCGTCCTGCGGGTTCGCCGTTTTCAAAAACGCCTTCACCGACTGCCGCGACCGGTTGAACTTGTTCGTCATCGACCCGCTCAGGTCCAGAATGATGCCGAGTGAAACCGGCGCATCCTCGGTGGAAAACGTCTTGATCGACTGGAACTGCTCGGGCCCTGTCGAGCCCTTCTCATAGATATAGAAGTTGTTTCTCTCGAGCCCCGTTACGAGCCGGTTCATCGGGTCCGTCACGGTCAGCGGGATCAGCGTCAGGTTCACGTCCACGCGGATACGCTCATTCTCATGCACCTTGACCGCCGGAACCCCTTCCACCGGCTTCTCGCCTTTTTCCGCGGCCGGGGCCGCCGGCGCCGGAGTAGCCGATACCGGCGGCGGCGCCACATGCACCTGGTTCAACGGATCTCCGTTCTGCGCAAAAGCTTGCGCACCGGACCACAAACACCAGGCCAGCAGCATGGCAAGGCCGCACCGGGCAGCCGGACGAACCAAACGACGACTTGGGGGAGCGCCGGACATCCTGCTTCTCTCCTTACGTTCTACCGCAGGCCGCGCAGACTGCGCCACCCGGGAATGTTCTTCGCTGTTCCAGCACGCAATCCCCGACGCCTCCCGCCCGCCTCAATCCGAGCCCGGCAGGGTCTCCTTGATCGTCTGCGCCACATCCTCAATCGACGTATGCTGACTCAGCTCCCGGATCTCCGCGCTGTTCGCCACCTTGTCCAGCCCCACCTGCTTCGCGATCTGCCGCTCCAGGCCCAGCACCATCGTGATCTCCTTTTCGGTCAACAGCAGCACCTGCAGCATCAGGTGGTCGCGCTCGTCCGCACGCCGGCTCAGCCGCGCCTGCCTCATCAAAATAAAGCTCGCCAGCAGAATCGCCTCCAGCGCGACGCAGGTGCCCAGCAGCGAGAACGGCGGCGGATCGAAGTGCCGCACATGCGCAACGTGAAACGTATTGACCGCGATCCACAGCAGGAACACACCCACATGCAGGACCACAAAGCCAAAGCTGCCCGCGAATGCCGCGATCGCGTCCCCCAGCTTTTCCGTAGCGGTGCGCCGCGCCAGGAACTCCTGCTCATGCTTCGCAATCAGATCCACGTGCTCCTGAATATGACTTTGTGTCATCGGGAAGAACACTCGCTTTCTCGAGAGCGCAGCCTCGGAACAGGTATACCGACACCATAGAGACTCCACCGGTCTGTAGGCAAAGGTGAGCGGATCCGAGGCGCCCGGCCAGAGAGCCGCGCGCAAGTCACCCACCCCCTGCCCTGGACTACAATCGAGCGAGCGGCAGCCCTGCCATCCCCCGGGCCGCTCCAAGGACAAAGACCCCGCTTCAATGGCCCGCATCTTCCCGTTTCGCGCTCTCCGCTACAACCCTTCGCTGGTGCGCGTAGCCGACTGCGTCACCCAGCCCTACGACAAGATCACGCCGGCCATGCAGGCCGGCTACTACGCGCGAAGCCCTTACAACCTGGTCCGCATCATCCTCGGCCTGCCTGAGCTCTTCGACGAGCCCGGCGTCTACGACGTCTACACCCGCGCCGCGCGCGACGTCCGCGAGTGGCGCAACGCCGGGGTGCTGGCCCAGGAGACCGAGCCGTCGATCTTCGGCTACGCCCAGCGCTTCCGCATCCCCGGTACGGGCCACATCGCCGAGCGCCGCGGCCTCATTGCCCTCGGCGCCGTCTCCCCTTACTCCGACGGCGTCGTCTTCCGCCACGAGCAAACCCACACCCGCGCCCGCACCGACCGGCTCAACCTGCTCCGCGCCACCCGCGCGCACTTCGGGCAGATCTTCATGCTCTACTCCGACCCCGCCTTCACCGCCGAAAAACTCATCTTCGACACGGGTTCGCCCGCGGATCTGACAATTACCGACGAGTACAACGTCGTCCACCGTGTCTGGCGCCTCACCGACCCCAACCTCATCAATCTCATCCTCACCGCCATGGCCCTCTGTTTGA
>CAXTSA010000449.1:0-2366 GCA_964246755.1 uncultured Acidobacteriaceae bacterium | reverse complement strand
GCGATGGGAGCCTTGTCCGTATCCGGCCTGCTGCGGCTCGCGGAGGTCTTCGCCCGGCAGGGATCGGGCTCGAACCAGATGTTTCAGGCACTGCTCACCTTGGCCGATTGGGTTTGCAACGTCATTCTTCCCGTGTATGCCGGGTTGGAAGTTGTGCGTGCAGTTCTTGGATGGAGCGGTGTAGGCACCCGGCTCAACATCGGGGACGACTGGCTGCGGCATGTGGTCGCAGCTTTTGCAGCGTTGAGCTGCTCCGGCCTGCTACGGCTCTTCGAGCACTTCGTTTCCGCAGGAAAAGGAGGGGTGGCGTAATGGCGTTACGTGTGAGTCCGGTATCGCGGAATCTTGCGCTCAAAGTGACGTTCCTGTTTCTGGAGATCGAGGACATGCTGGCGCTCGCATTTGCGTGCGCCGTGGCCATGATCGCGGGCCAGTTTGTGTTCTCGGACCGGTACATCTTTTCGATCCCTATGAACTGGTTTCTGGTGCTGGTGGTGCTGGGCTTGGGTGTGCCGGCACTGATGCTCTTCAAATACGGCAAGCCGCGCAAGTACATGGTCGATCTTGTGGCCTGGTACGGCAAACCTCATAGCTACTGCGCGCTGGCACGAGACATGCAGCTGACAACCCCTTATCTGAAGGAGAACGAGTAATGCCCAAGACCCGCGAAGCACACAGGCGATCTCTCCAGGACCCGGCGCTGTGCGAGCTGCTGCCCTGCCGAGACTTCCTCGACAACGTCATGATCCGAACCGATGGATCCTACGTAGCGGGGTTCCGCATCGCCGGTACGCTGACCTATTTCTCTGACGATGAGGGTAGAAACGAGACCAAGGAACTGGTGGAATCGCTGCTGCGGACTGTGCCCGAACAGAGTATGCGCCTGCAGTTCCGCTATGAGGTCGTCGAGGGCCTCCACGGCCTGTTGACTAGGTATGAGGATCATCGCCGCACACAGAATCCGGAGGCGCTGGTGCTCGAATCGCATCGCCTACAGCAGTGGAAGACGCGCGAAGAGGAAGGCGAATACCTCACGCGGCTTGCGGCGGTGTACCTGATCTGGGACCCGGAGAAGCATCGGCGTCTGATGACCGCAGCCGGCGGTCCAATCAAGAAGAGCGGGGAGAAGAAGCCGGGCTTCTCGTTGTCTCTGCGCAAGTGCATCGAGCGCTCGAAGAAGGAGCACACCGATGCCCTCGCGGAGTTCGAGTCCATTGTCAGCGGCGTGGAGTCTTCGCTGAAGCGCGCGGCAATGGGACCTGAGAGGATGACGCACGGGGAACTCTTTCTGGAGATCAAGCGGGCGCTGAATCCGCAGGCACCCGACACGACTGCACTTCGTGACAGCGATCTGGCTGAGCGGTATGTATCTGCGCGCGAGCAGACCTCCACGGTCTCAATCCTTGGCGACGCGGAGAACTACATCAACGTCAACGGGGTGCTGTGGAGTTTCGTGTCGCTCAAGACACCGCCGGACGGCACCTATCCGGGGATCCTACGAAGCCTCTTGACGGTGGGCTTCCCGGTCGTTCTCTCGACGCAGGTGACCATCCCGGATCAGCGGGCGGTGCTCGACAAATACAAGAAGCGGCTCAAGAAGATGCAGGCTGCGCAGATCGACTCGAAGGGCAACCCGCGTGTTGACGTAGAGGCCCAGGTCGCCACCCAGGAGCTGATGGACATCCAGGCCGAGATTCTGGCGAGCTCGGTGAAGACGGCGAAGGTGAGCCTGACCATCGCGGTGAGGACGTCGCATCCTGCTTTTAGCAGCCATGAATACGAGATGGCGGAGCGGGAGCTGTCCAACCGCCGTCAACAAGTGTTGCATATCGTTTCGCAGGCCAATGGAGCGCGAGCCTATGGTGAGACCCTTGCCCAACGGCGGCTCCTGATCTCTTCCATGCCGGGGATGGCCGGCGAAGACCAGCGCGATCACGATCTATTGACCACGCACGCGGCCGATCTCATTCCGGTCGAGATGCCCTGGGCGGGCACACCGCGCTCACCGCTCATGTTGTTCGAGACGCCGTACCGGCAGCTCATTCCGTTCTCTCCGTTCGACGCGGGGCTCGAAAACGCGAATGCAATTGTGGCAGCGGCCTCCGGCTGCGGCAAGAGTGTCGTTGTGGGACGGATGGCGTTGACCTGCGGACGACAGGACGTTCAGGTTTCGATCATCGAGCGTGGCGACTCCTATCTTCCCGCGGTCACGTATATGGGCGGCCGCATGATCTCGATGTCGCTCGACAGCGAAGAGACCATCAACCCCTTCGATCTGGAGGCAGGCGCCCCCTTGCCCTCGAACGATCACATGGCTTTTCTAAAGAACTTGACCCGTTTCATGATCGGAGACAGCGGCTCCACGG
>CAXTSA010000448.1:220-2366 GCA_964246755.1 uncultured Acidobacteriaceae bacterium | reverse complement strand
GCCTACCGGCGGCGTCGAAAGCGTGGTGAGCGTGACCTGTGCCGAGCTGCCGGCCCTCACCGTCACCCGCTCGCCCTTGAGCTGCTCCAGCACCCCGGGTTCGCGATAGGCAATGCCCCCCATGGACGGCGTTGCGAGCACCAGGTACTCGCCCGGCGGCATGTTGCTGAACACAACCGGCGCGTTCGGAGTTCCATAGTTCGATCCGGGGATCGCCTGGGACAACCCCCCAGGAGACAGCGGGATCGCCTGGATCACCCCCGGCTCATCCAGCAACTCCCCCGAGCGCACCACCGAGAGCGTTCCCGCATCCTGCCGAACCGTGATGGAGAGACTCGGCGCCGTCCCCGGCGCGACGGAAAGCGGCTGAGAGAACAGGTCCACTCCACCGCTGGTAAGCGAAGCAATATACCCACCGCTGCCTATCGCATTCACCCAGTACTGTCCCGGCGCCACAGCAGTCCGCAGATATCCCGCGCTCCCGTCCCCGTCCGGCTCCACCGTCTCGATCATTGGCTGCGCATCAGGCTGCATCGCCGGCGTGGTCATGGGGAGAAAGCTCAGTAATGCCAGGCGCGGCGTGCTGGATTGTCGGCTAGCCCCTGCGTCCGTGGATATCACCTCTGTATCGACCCGAATGCGGCTGCTCTGGTTTACGGTCAGCGTCAGACCGGATAAGGCGGCTCCATCCACATGGAACGGCAGCTCTCCAAAAACAGCCTCGCGTCCGCCTCCGCCGGCGCGGACCAGGTAAGCGCCGCTCGGTAGCTCCGTCTCCAGCGCATCGTCTTCTCGCGAGTAGCGAGGCGCCCAATGCGTAAACCCGTTGCCCGTGACCTGAAACGAGCGCCCCTGCGCCTCGCCCGCCACCTGGATACTGACCGGGTAATACGGCACCCGCGCCAGGGACATCCGTACTTCTGCGGACTCTCCCGGTCGCAGCGCATACACCGTCGCCTGGCCAAGATCTCCCGCCTCCGGCGCATACACCGGCGCATATCCCGAGCGAACGCCCGGCGGTATCCCCGGCGGCGCCGGATCGACCGCCCCCTGCGCATGCACGAGGAAGCTGCCCGCCTGCAGTTCATCGAATGCGAAGCCGCCGTCGCCCCGCGTGGGCACCGTCTTCAACAGCCTCCACCCACGCCGTCCATCCCGTACCTGCGCCTGGTACAGGTCCACTCGCAGTCCCGCAGCCGAGTCGCCGTCCGGGAGCATCAACTGCCCATGTAGCGAAGCAGCCGGCGTCAGTTGCAGCCGCTGCTCCCCTGTATCCGCCGTGAACGTGACTGCGCGAAACGCCTGCGGCTGCCCCAGAGCGGGATCGAAGTACCCCGGCCGCCGATACTGCAACTGCACTGCCCCAAAAGGAACCCCAGACAACGAGAACCGGCCCGCATTGTCCGTCAGCATCCCGGGGCCGCCCGTAGTCGAGTTGACCAGCACCCGCGCAATCGGCCGATGCGTGCTTGCGTCCAGCACGATGCCGTGAAGGGTACCCGTTTGTTGCGCAACGCCCGAGCTCGCCAGGAGCAGGCAAACAGAAACGCCCAAGCATTGCGGCACCGCAACGCGCCTCATCCGGACCGCAAACCCCATTGTCCTGTCCCCGAACCCGCACCATGCATGCCGCTATCCAGCTCAACACGCCGCCACGCAAGAATATACGAGCACCCCGAACATGCTATTACCCTCATATGGGCCGACACTTACGCGATCGTGTCGTCCTGAGCGCAGCGGTAGCGCTCTGCGCCAAAAAATCTGGGTGAATCCAAACACCCACGTGCAACGGGGTGATTGTAGCGGACCAGTACGGACCGGTACAGGAAATCTATCTATAGTTTGCGTCCAGAGTTTGCAGAGTATTCGTAGGGCGTGAGGTCTTCGAGCGTCTTGCGTCTGCGGCCGAAGTTGTAGGCTTGAGGAAGTCAGTCAAGTGCGCTTGGAGTTGGTTGTGGGTGTCGTAGAAGGACGCTTCACCGTAGCGTCCTTGATGGTTCGGTTCATGCGCCCCACCTGCCCGTTGGTCCACGGATGGTTAAGTTTGGTCAGCTGGTGTTCGTCTTCTTCCACTTGGCGACCGTCTTCGGCTTAACGCCATGGCTCCGAGCTAGCGCCCTCATGCTCTCTTGACTACGTTGTATCG
>CAXTSA010000448.1:0-210 GCA_964246755.1 uncultured Acidobacteriaceae bacterium | reverse complement strand
GCTCGATGGATCGCCTCTATCTTGGTGGCGCTCCGGTGTAGAACCTGGCCCATGATGCCTCCTTCTCACGCTCGGAAAAGATGCACCATCAAATGCCGGGACTAATCAAGGAGCTTTGCCCACAGATTCGTCGCCGGCCGAGGGCTTTCGATTACGGCCCAAAGGGCTACTCCACGTGATAATTCGGCGCCTCGCGCGTGATGATTACGT
>CAXTSA010000447.1:0-2374 GCA_964246755.1 uncultured Acidobacteriaceae bacterium | reverse complement strand
CCCTGCGCCGTACCCTGCAGGTTCGCGATCTGCGCCGCGGCCGTGTTGTGCAAGGCGCCGCCCTCATCGGAGTAGTGAAGCTGCCACAGCGCCGGATGATTCGGCGCGTTCTTGAACGTGTCCAGCACCGGCACCGATCCGCCTTTGACCGCGCCGTTATCCATCACCGCTACCCGCGGCGCGATCGCGTCCACCAGCGCCGGGCTCGAGCTCTGGTACCAGCCGTGGGGCGAGACCACCAGCAGGTCCACATGCCCCCGCCTGTTCCGCGGGCACATTAGGTCCTTTTCCTTGTCGCGCGTCAGGTCGCCCAGGTCGAGCACCCGCGCGCGACCCCACTCCAGCGCAAAACCCAGCGACCGTGCATTCTCGGTCGCGTCCGGAACCTTTTGCCCCGCATCGGCGCAGAACGCGTTTGCGCCACCCCCGCCCGGCAGCGGCTGGTCGATGACCTTCCCGTCCGCGCTGACCACCATCGCCTGGAAGCCAGGCACAGGCAGCTGCTCGCCGGGGTGCATGACGCGGTGCGCATACTTTCCGCTCGCGATGAGCCGCTGGTACGCGTCCAGCGCCTCCTTGCTCTCGCCCGTGAAGGCCTCGCGGTCCGGCCCATGGTCCAGGAACTCGCCCACAGGCACCCGCGCCACCAACTGCGCCACCCCGCCCACGTGGTCATCGTGGTAATGCGTGATCAGCACCGCGTCCAGCCTTGAGATCCCGGCCAACCCCATCGCAGCCACGATGCGCTTCGCGTCCCGGCCATCATGGTCGGGCCAGCCCGTATCCACCAGCAGCGAATGCTTGTCCGGCGTCACAAACAGGGTGGACTGGCCGCCTTCGACGTCGAGGAAGTACACCTGCAATGCTCCGGCCGGCGCGGGCGGCGGAGTCTGCATCTGGGCAGCGATGGCCGCCAGGCAAGAGACCGCGAGCATCGAGCCCGAAAACAAGGCAAGCGCGGCAACCATCCAGTTCTTCATGCGCAAGCACCTCTCGTCCGCTATTCAATGCCAACAGCGGGTACCGGCGCAAGCGCGGCGACTGCCTTTCCCAAGGCGCGCGCATCTGTTCAAGCACATACCCTGCGCGCCACCGGAGACAACACCCCATGCCACTCTCGCGCCGTGACTTCTCAAAGCTCGCCGGTCTCGCCACGGCTAGCGCGCTTGTCCCCTCCGCGCTTCATGCCCGCACCCAGGGCGACAGTGCAGCCCCAGGCGCGGGCAAGCCGGTCGGCTACTGCATCGTCGGGCTCGGCCGCATCTCGGTCGATCACTTCATGCCCGGCCTGCTGCAATCGAAGCACGGAAGGGTCACGGGCCTGGTCAGCGGCACGCCCGACAAGGCGCAGGCGCTCGCCGCCAAGTACAACGTGCCTTCTTCGTCTGTTTACAGCTACGCCCAATACGACAAGATCCGCGACAACCCGCTCATCGACGCGGTGTACATCGGCCTCCCCAACAGCATGCACGCCGAGTACACCATCCGCGCCGCCAAAGCCGGCAAGCACGTGCTGTGTGAGAAACCCATGGCCTCCACCGTCGCCGACTCCCGCGCCATGATCGCCGCCTGCGCCGCCGCGCAGAAAAAACTCATGATCGCCTACCGCTGCCAGCTTGAGCCCGTCAACCTCAAAGCCATTTCGCTCATCCGCTCCGGCGCCCTCGGGCAGGTGCAGGCCATCGAGAGCGCCAACGGCTTCAACATCCAGCCCGGCGAGTGGCGCCTCAACCGCAAGCTCGCCGGCGGCGGCCCGCTCATGGACGTCGGCATCTATTCGCTCAACGCCAGCCGCTATCTCACCGGCGAGGAGCCGCAGGTGCTCTCGGCCTACAGCTCGGTCATCGACCACGACGGCCGCTTCAACGAGGTCGAGGAAAACGTCGGCTGGACCATGCGCTTCCCCTCCGGCATCGTCGCCAGCTGCAACACCACCTACGGCGCTGACATGGACGGCTACTACAAAGTGCACGGCTCCAAGGGCATGATCGAGCTGTCGCCCGCATTCGGCTACGAGGGCGTCCACATGACCGGCTTCACAGGAAGTGGAGCACAGAAACAGTCCATCGACATGCCCGAACCAATCAAGGACCCGCAGCAGTTCACCACGCAGGCCGACTACTTCGCCGACTGCATCCGCAACAACAAACCCGTAAAAATGAGCGGCGAGGAAGGCTTGCGCGACATGGAGCTGATGATGCAGATCTACCGTGCCGCCGGCATCAAAACCGCCTGACGCAAGCAATGGGAGGACGAACGGGTGCGGGTGCCCCACATCTCGATGTTGAGATGTGGGTTCCAACGGTCTCTCCCCTTAAAGCATTTTCACAGTTACTGTGGTGCACCCGGTATCTGCGAAAGGCAGCTTTTCTTT
>CAXTSA010000446.1:0-2394 GCA_964246755.1 uncultured Acidobacteriaceae bacterium | reverse complement strand
GGTCGGCGAGTTCGGAGACCAGCTTCAGGTCCATGCGCTCGTCTATAACGCCGTAGAAGCCGAGCCGCGGGTGAGGCAGGGCCGCCTGGTCCGCAGGATCGTTGGCGGCGGTCAGGGTGCGCGCCTTGGCGAAGTGGGGGCGGTCCACGCTGGAGGGAAAGGGGTGGATGTTGGCGTGCCAGCCGCGCTTGGCCTCGTACAGGCTCATGCCGCCCGTAAAGACAACATCGGCCCGCTCGAACAGCTCCCGCTCCCGAACGCGAAGCTCCGGCGGAGCGCCCAGAAAGCCGCTGAGCTCATCCATGCAGTCGTACACCGTCACTTCGGGGCGAAGTTCGCCGGTAAAGCCCAGCGCCATAGGGGTGTAGTACCAGCAAACGCAGTGCTCGATCGCAAACTCCCGCAGAAAGCTGGACAGAAGACTGCTCTGGAGCTGGTTCGCATCACCGGCGGCCGGCAGGTGCGGACGCACGACCCACAACTGCCCCTCTTCGGGCATGATCTCCAGGCTCGGCTCCCCCGGTGCGTCGAAATACGGTTCTTCCCAGAAAAACACCCGATGCTCGCGGGCGGCACGCGTGAGCAGGTGCTGGGGCCGCTGCGTGACAAAGTGCCAGCGCAGATGACTGAAGCAGAGAATGTCGAGCGAAACGCCTCCCTGGCGATTCTTGGGTATAGCAGAGGAAACAGCGGAAGCGGAACCGTTGTTCCCCTCAGTTGGCGTACTGGACAAACGAGCCCTCGATCGACGCGGGAATGGAGTACCTCCCCATCATAGATCGGGAGCGCCGCTGCCTGGCCGGTTTGCAGCCCCGGCAAGACGCTCGATTCGCCGGCAAAGGGCTGCTTGCCAAGCGCCGGCCGGCATCTCTTCTAGTGCAACGGATTGCTCCTCCCCGGGGTTCGCGGAACATGCCGGCAGGGGGATACGGAGAGTGCGCACGATGGCGGAAGCCGATCCATTCCACTTGCAGCGCTTCACCGAGGCCCAGGCAGCCGCCTGGGAGCAGGCGAGGTCGGAACTGCGAGCCGGGAGCAAACGCAGCCACTGGATGTGGTTCGTGTTTCCGCAGATCCACGGCCTGGGAAGCAGCCCGATGGCGGTCCGCTATGCCATCGGCTCTCTGAAGGAAGCGCAGGCTTACCTCCGGCATCCACTGCTGGGCGCGCGCCTGCGAGAGCTCAGCGAGATTGTGCTGGCCCTCGACGGACGGTCAATAGAACAGATCTTCGGGTACCCGGATGACCTGAAGTTTCATTCCTCGATGACGCTGTTCGCCCAGGCGTCTGGTGGAGACAGCGTCTATGGGCAAGCATTGCGGAAGTACTTCCGCGGCGAGCCGGACCAGGCGACGCTCGAGCGGCTCGCTTAATCAAAGCCTGCTTCCCCATCTTCGATCCAGCCGGCGGGACGCCTCGCGTTACACTGGATGTTGCACGTTCCCACACCTTCGACGAGAGTGACGAGAAGCCCCTTGAGACAGCTCTACACCGCCCGCCTTGCGAACAAGCTCCTGCTATCGGACGTTGCGCAGTGTTTTCACCTGGAATTTGCCGTCGACGAGCTGCCGAGCTTCGACTTCAAGCCAGGCCAGTTCGTGTCCTGCGTGGCCGACGACCCCAAAACCGGCAAGCCGCAAACTCGCGCCTATTCGATTGCGTCCGCCTCGCGCGAGAACACCTTTGACATCTGCGTAAACCGCGTCGAGGGCGGCTTCTTCTCCAACCTGCTTTGCGACCTGAACGAAGGCGACACCGTGAGTTTCCACGGAGCGCACGGGCTCTTTACCCTGCGGCAGCCGCTGGTCGACAGTGTATTCATCGCAACCGGCACCGGTATCGCGCCCATGCGCGGCTTTGCGCAGTGGCTGTTCCCGGAAAACGGGCCCGACCGCAGCGAGGGTAAGGACGTCTGGCTGGTATACGGAACACGCTACGAGACCGACATCTACTACCAGGACTACTTCGAACAGCTTGCGGCCAAGCATGCCAACTTCCACTATGTCGCCACTTTGAGCCGCGGGCAGGAGAACTGGGGCGGCCAGCGCGGCTACGTGCAGGAGCATGTGGCGCGGCTGGTCTCGACCCGGGCAGAGCAGAAGGTGCTGGTAGGCGCCGGCGGCGTCCCCCCTGAGTCGAGCCGCAACGCAAGCCCGAACGGCCCCTTCGAGATCTACGCGTACATCTGTGGACTGAACGATATGGTCTCGGCGAGTCGCGACCGTCTGGTGGGTCTCGGCTGGGAGAAGAAGCAGGTCGTGTTCGAGCGCTACGACTGACATCCTTCGGGGAAGAAGAAGAGGCCACGGCCAACGCCCGGGGCACCCCTTTCAGCAGCCCCCCCCTCACAAACCCCGGCCGGGCAGAATCCCCGGGCGCGAAAAAAACAAACCC
>CAXTSA010000445.1:0-2397 GCA_964246755.1 uncultured Acidobacteriaceae bacterium | reverse complement strand
CCCATCAGCTGCAAAGGCTTGCGCACCCGCTCCATCGGCCGCCGTGTGAGCGATGCATCGCCCACCAGCGTAAACGTGCCTTCCTGCGGTGCAAGCAACCCGCTCAGCATCCGCATCGTCGAGCCCGAGTTGCCGCAGTCCAGCGGAGCCGCGCTCGCCTGCAGCACCCCGCCGGTCCCGGTCACCTCAACGGTCCCGTCCGCGTTCCTGACCACGGTCGCTCCCAGCGCCTCACCGCACCCAAGCGAGCTCCACGGGTCGGCCCCGGTGGAGAAATTGGTCAGCAGCGTCGTGCCGGACGCAAGCGCCGCGAGCAGCGCATACCGGTGCGAGATGCTCTTATCGCCCGGCAGCTGGACGCTGCCCCCAACGCCGCGCGCCGGCTGGATCAGTTGTGTCTGGACAGCAAGGGAAGAGTCGTGCAAAGCCGGCTTCACTCCGAAATCGTGGGATACCCCATCCTAGCGGATCGACGGCACCGACCGACGGCACCGACCGACGATGCCGACCGAACGGCGCCGACCGAATACCCCGTTTCCGGGCGACGCAGTTGTCAATCCCCCAAACCGGGCACGCATCGTTACCGAGGTACCGTGAAATGTTAAAGGGATGTGAATTTACGAAACGCGCCGCAATTCGAAACCGCGAAAAACAACACAAAAACGACCCAAAAACACGTCGAAAACACACGGTTTCACGCCGCTTTCACGCCCTTTTTCAGCGCACCCGCAGCACCAATACGGTCTCGTCATCGAACCGGTCCGCCTCACCCTGGAACTCGCTCACAGCCGACAAAATCACCGACGCCAGCTCCCCCGCGCTCGCCTGGCAGTGCTCCCGCAACAGCGCAATCACCCGCTCCGTGCCGAACATCTCCCCACCCACATTCTGCGCATCCGTGATCCCGTCGCTCAGGAACACCAGCGCATCGCCCGGCCGCGCCGCCAGCGAGATCTCCTCATACCTGACGTCCGGAAACAGCCCCAGAGGGAACCCTTCCGCCCGCACCGTATCGATCGTCCCTTCACCCGGAATGCAGCCGTCCGCGCGCGCCCGATAGAACAGCGGCTGCGTCGCGCCCGCATTCGCGATCTGCAGCGTCATGTTCTCGTCGTTCCACACCGCGTACACCATCGCCACATACTGGGCCGAAACATGCCGCTCCTGCAGCGAATCGTTCAGCAGCGCCAGCATCTCCGCAGGCCCCAGATGGCTCACCCCCGCCGAGCGCATGATGCCGCTCACCAGCGCCGCGTACAGCGCCGCCGGGGCCGCTTTACCGCTCACATCGCCAAGCGCCAGCGCGGACCGATCCGCGTCGTAGCGCAGAAAGTCATACAGGTCGCCGCCGATCGCACGCGCCGGCCGAAAGCGGGCCGCGAACTCGGCATGCGCATGCGCGGGCGCGCTCGACGGCAGCAAGCGAAGCTGTACCTCGCGCGCCATCTCCAGGTCGTGCTCTAGCCGCTGCTCCTGCTGCGCCACGCGCTGGTACAGCCGCGCGTTTTCAATCGAGATCGCGATCTGCGAAGCCAGCGTTGTCAGCGTGCGCTCGTGGTCCTCGTTGAAGTAATTCGATCGCGTGTGCTCCAGGTCGAGCACCCCGATCACCCTGCTCTTGTAGATCAACGGCACAATCAGCTCAGACCGGGTCTCCTTGTTTTTAGGGAAGTAGCGCGCATCTTTCCGCACATCGGGCGCATGCACCAGGCTGCCGGTCTCGATCGACACACCCACCAGGCCGCGACTTACGGGGAGCCGCTCATGCACCTCCACCGGCTCGCCGAATCGCGTCGAAAAACGGCTTTCAAGCACCCCATCGTTCTCATTGATGATCCACAGGGTAAAGAACTGGAAGTCAAGCAAACGGCGTAGCAGCTCGCCAATCCGGGCCAGAAGCGTGGGGAGGTCGAGGATGGATGTGAACTCGCGCGCAATGTCGTTGAGCACATGCAGCGTGTGCGCCTGGTGCGCCACGCGGGAGTACAACCGGGCATTCTCGACTGCCTGCGAAATGCGCGACGCGGTGAGCGTGAGCAAGTGCAGATGCTCCGGCCGGAAATAGTTGAGCTGCTCGCTCTCGATATCAATGACGCCGATCAGCCGGCCTTTCGCGATCAGCGGCACGGCGAGTTCCGAGCAAACGTGCGGGTTAACCTCGATATAGTCCGCCGAACGGCTCACATCGTTCACCAGCAGGGCCTGGCGCGTCTCGGCAACCTTGCCGACAATGCCCTGGCCGACGCGCAAGCGCACCCGCTCCGTCTCCGGTTGATGGCCGGTCTGGAAGCGCATGCGTAGCTCGCCGGTCCGCTCATTGACCAGGAAAATCGCGAAGATGCGGAAGTCGAGTACCGCGCGTACCAACTCGGCCGTTTGCTTGAGCAGGGTGCGTAG
>CAXTSA010000444.1:0-2399 GCA_964246755.1 uncultured Acidobacteriaceae bacterium | reverse complement strand
GGTGACGCTGCCGACGCACATCTTCTGCTGGTTCTGCGAGATGTGTGTGGATGGCCACAACTCGGCGTGCCTGACGACCAACCCAGGCGCGGCTGGAGCGGCCTACGGGTACCCCAACAAGGGCGGCTACCAGGGCGCGCAGGCCGAGCTGCTGCGAGTTCCGCTGGCCGACGCGAACTGCCTGAAGCTGCCGGGCGAGCCGCACGACCAGTGGGAGGACGACTTTGTGCTGCTGGCCGATGCCTGGACGACGGGCTATCATGCGGCGGCGATCTGCGATGTCAGCCCGGGGGACACAGTCGCCATTTTCGGGGCTGGATCAGTCGGACTGCTGGCCGCCTACTCGGCGAAACTGCGCGGGGCGGCGCGGGTGTATGTTGTCGATGCAATAAACAGCCGTCTGGAAAAGGCGGGCGAACTGGGGGCTGTGCCGGTCAACTTTCTCCATGGCGATCCAGTGGAGCAAATCAAGGAAGCGCAGGGAAAATGGCGCTCCGGCGGAGCGTTTCGGATGGAGAAGCCGCTCAGTGGCGTGACCTGCGCGATTGACGCGATCGGGTTTCAGGCCCGGTCGAAACAGGACTACGGCACCGAAGACCCGCACTGGGTCACCGAAGCTATTGCCGAGTTGATTAATCCCGCGGGGCGGATCGCGGTCGTCGGCCTGTGGCCGCCGAAGGACCCGAACGGGACCGAGCCGTCGCTCGAGGAAGGCAAGCTGCTGGTGCCCTGGGACAAGCTGTTCGGCAAGAACGTGCGCATCACGATGGGCCGCGACGACGACGAGCGCTGGAACGGCAAACTGCGCGACATGATCCTGACCGGAGCCGCGAAACCGAGCCAGGTGGTGAGCCATCGGCTGTCTCTGGACGAGGCGCCGGACGCGTTCGCCAGGTTCGACGCGCGCGAGGACGGGTATATCAAAGTCGTGCTGAAGCCGTAAAAGCCTGTTTTGCGAGCTGCTGCAGACCGCGCTTTCCGGCGCGTTTTCGCGTCGTTCTGGAGCTGTTTTTGTGCGTAATTCAGCCGCTTTTCGCGCTTGCAAATGTCTTGCAAATGTCTAGAAACGTGGGATGGTGCATACCTATGCAGCGAAACGGTAACTTCGGTACCGTGAGCTCCCATTTTCACGGGATGGACGAGAGACGCGAGAAGCAAGGCACAGGAAGCCGCTTACGGTACCCCGGTACCGTAAGCTCCCACCCATGAGGGATTGACAAACTGACCTCCCGAGAGTGGCCCGGGGAAAGGTCGTGCGCGTTCAGCGGATGAACCGTCACGAAATCTCGTTGACGCGGCTTGCGGAACCATGGCACATTGGTGGCCCGGGATAGGAAGGTCTCTGTTCGACCCGCTGATCACATCCTCATCAGCCGCCACCCTGTTCGGCGGATTGACAGCAAGGCACCCCGGCTCCCCAAAAAGGAGCCTGTCGACTTAGGAGGCCACATCGTGAAGGTCACTCTGCATGCTCTTGCTCTGCTTCTCTACGCGGCACCACTTTCCGGGTATGCCGCCGATCAACTCATCCCGGCCGGCTCGCTGATCCAGTGCACGGTTGCCGAGCCGAGGCTCTCGTCAAAGACCGCGGACGTCGGCGACCCGGTGCTCTGCCAGGTGAGCCCGATGGAGCGCTACGGCCGGTCGATGCTTCCCTACGGGAGCTTTCTCGAGGGCCGCTTCGAGGACTACAAGGACCCGGGCCACCTGGTCGGCAAGGGGTGGATGGAGCTGAAGTTCGACCGGATGGTGATTGAGCCGGACACGGTGATCCCGCTGGCGGCCAAGGTGGTGAATGTGCCGGGGTATCCGGTGGACCGGCAGGGGCGCATCCATGGGAAGGGCCACGCGGTGCGGGATACGGTTGAGTGGATGATCCCGATCCTGTGGCCGATTGACCTGCTGAACCTGCCGCGTCGCGGACCGCGACCGACGCTCAAGGAAGAGACGCGGCTGACGCTGAAGGTAATGGACGATATGGTCGTGCCGATGGCACAGGAGCCTGCGCGAGACTCTTCGGGGCTGATGCGTCGCGCGCCGGTGCTGTATGACGTTCCGGTGCAGGCTCCGCCGCTGGCGCCTCCCGTGGTCTACACCTATGTGCCACCACCGCCGCCGCCGCTGCTGCCGGTCATGGTGATGCGAAACGGGGTGATGTACCGCACGATCGGACCGAGGTATTAGAGGTCTTTCATCTGTTGGCCGGCCCGCTCCCGGACGCCTCGAAGCGACCTGAGTGTGTCGGCATGATCCTTGGGATACGATCGACTCGCTCGTCGGCTGTTCAAAAGGTTCGCTGCGCCTGGGATCAAACATGCGCTATGCCCATCCGACGCAAACTCATCAGACGAAAGCGATGAAGCGACTGCCTAAATCTTCATAGTCTGTAACTTACGGAC
>CAXTSA010000443.1:0-2405 GCA_964246755.1 uncultured Acidobacteriaceae bacterium | reverse complement strand
GACGAGCGGCGAGCACGCTTCAGTAGCGCGTAACCTTCAACTGCCGCGCGCTGAAGGCTTCCAGTTCGCGCTCGCTCTCTATCTTGATCTTCTTCAGTTTGCCCGGGTTGTTCCACTTGGCGACACGCGCGAGGATCTGCGCCCAATCATCAGGGTCTTTCCCATACGCTTCCCAAGGCGTCTGGTTGCGCTTCTGTTGCCGGTTAGCTTCTGCCCAGCACAGGACCTTGTTTTGAAAGGAGTCGTCGGGGTGGCGGCTGCGGGGCAGGATGTGGTCCACATCAAAACCCGAGTTGTCGTCGAACAGTCGAGAAAAAGCAAGCCGACGCCCCGTATACGGGCAGCACCCTTCACTTTCACACCACAGTTTGGCCCTTTCCAGGTCTTTACGGGAGGGGTTCTGGAGCCCGCACTCTCTGGCCATGCGCTCGGCCAGCTTTTTGTTCTCCGCTTCGCGCTTGCGATTGTTCACCGTTGCTTGGGCGCGCTCGGCGCGAGGTTTCTTCAGCTCGCGCGCCAGTTCAATCCGCACTTCCCAAGGTTTGCCATGCTCCTTGAGCAGCGCGTTCACCACCTTGCGCACCTCTGTCAGCGCCCGCTCGACGGCCGGGTTGCGCAAATTCCTCAGGTACTCCCTGATAATGGGAACCCGGTCATGGACGGGCAGACCGGTAAACTTGACGCCGTATACCTCGGCCTCTGCCTCCTTGAACGACTTGCCATTGAGCATCAACGGCATCAGCTTCTCGATCGCTGCTAGGGACAGCGAACAGTAACCTTCCTGCGGCTGTTCGCGGACCAGCAGCTCCGCCGCGGCAGGGCCCAGCGCGAGCCCTTCCCGCGCTTCGGCAAGCATCTGCTCCTCCGTGCTCTCCGCCCGCCAGTTCTCCACGATCTGATTTCGCTTGCCCTCGGAGAAGCCGTCCCATCGCTCTCCAAACACCTTGCGCATCAAGTGCTCCGAGCGGTTGCCCGGCAGACTTTTCGCATCGCCGCGCTCCAAATTGAACCGGCTCTCTTTCGGCAAGCCGAGGTGCGCTTTGATTTGAACGAAGGTCCTGCTGCCTTCCCGGCTCAACAGGGCGAACAGCCGGCCCCGCTCCTCCATACTCAACGACCGTTCCGCAGTGCCGTTCGGCGACTGCACGCACAGGTCGTTGACCTTCTGGAGCACGCGAAAGCGCTGTGCCGCGAGCGATGCCCATGGGGCGCGCTTGTGACCGGGTTCCAGCTCGCACTCGCCGACCAGGTGCGCCTGGCGGGCGACGGGTCGCTGGTAGAACAGGAGGCGCGCAGTCTCTTCCCGTAGCACCCGGGTAAGCAGGTCAGGGTGGAACGCCTGCTGTTTGTCCCAGATTGCGGCGAACTCGTGCTCGAACATCGCCCGCTCCGTCCACCGGCGGCGCACACGTTGGGTGTGTGGATCGAGCCCTGCGAAATATTCGCCCAGCGTGCGAGCTTCGGCCTTGCTCATGAGTTCGGCGAGCTCACCGATATCTTTCTTCACCTGGCCAAGTTCTTCCTCCTGCCCCGCCCTTTTCGCGGGGACCGCGCGGTTGGACTTGAAGCCTCGTCGCTGGCTGAGGTGGAACAACACCCGCCCGAGTTCGTATGGCTCCAGGGCATGGTCCAAGGCGCGGGCGCGCAGCAGGTAGAGCGGCAGCTCCGCGAACGACGTGTTGCTGCCGCCGCGGTGCTTGGCCCCAATCTGCTCATCCAGCTCCGTTAGAATTCGGTGCCGAGCTTCGGAGGATGCGCCGTTTGCCTCGCCGGGCAATAGCTGAGCTCGCTGGAGAACGCGAAAAAGTTCACGCTGCCGGGCGGTACGGCGACGAAGTTGCCGGCGCTGCAGTCGTGCGCCGCGCCGGTCGACGGCCTTGGACTGATCCTTGCCGCGTTCGATGTCGAGCGCGCTACCTTCTACTCCCGGCTCAAAGATGCGCACCCCGGCGCGTAGCAGTGTATCCGGCTGCCCTTGCCGGTCCAGAGCGACACATGCCCACCCGATCGAAGCCGACCCGATGTCCAGCCCTAATATGTACGGCCCTGCCTCGTTCATCCCAAGTGCCTCCCTAAAAGTAATCTTGACCTGGGAGGCTAGGCTGAGTACAGTTACGGAAGTGTATTTGAGCGGCGTTTGCCCGACTGTTTTCAGTAAGCTTTCGTCGTAAGGCTCCGCTTACCAAGCGCCCTTTGAACGCCCCGGAGACGGGGCGTTCTCGTTTTGCAAAGCAGGCCCAACACTTCTGCCCCTTAAGACAATCTGAGCTCGCGCGTAAATGGCGCCGAACCTAATATGCGCGACACCAGCCACAAAGTGGCCTCGATCATGGCCTGTGCGGAGCCAGCAGTCCGACTTTCTGCTTACCCAGGCGGTGGCTCGGACCCCCGGAGCAGTATGCGGA
>CAXTSA010000442.1:0-2409 GCA_964246755.1 uncultured Acidobacteriaceae bacterium | reverse complement strand
ATCATGTCCTTCGTGATCTTCCGTGGCGGGCTCGCCGGCATCGGCGGCACCGTCGCGATCGTCACCGTCCGCGCCCCGATAAACACCACCGGCGCATCCTCCGCGACCTCCAGCAGGTAGTCGCGGATCATCTTGACTTCGTCCTCGAGCACCTTGATCTGCGCCGTCTTGGCCACGTAGTTCTCGACCGCGGTGATGGCCTTGGGCCCTTTGACCACCGGATAGTTGCCCGGCTCGGCCGGGCCGACAGGGGTCGGCGTCTTCGCGGACGGCGCACGCGGCATAGGCAATCCCTTCAAATGTTCGGTTCGAAGCCGCACCCGCACGCGCTCAACGCGAGCACGTCCAGCGCCGCGTCCAAGCTGTCGAGCTCGGCGATAAGCTGCGAGGGGTAGTTCCCCGCCTTCTGGCGCGCGCGGCGAAGCACCACCGCGGCCCGGACAACGTCCCGCACCGCCTCGGCCCCGTCATCTCCCATCACGGGAGCTCCCATCACGAGAGCTCCCCCAGACGGTAGTCCACCGCATACCGGTCAGCCGGATCGACGACCTCGGCGCCCCAATCCTCAACCCCGATCACCGTCACAACCGCGCTGGCGCCATCGCGCCCGGCCTCACGCACCAGGATGCGCTCGCCAACCTCGGCCGGGCTGTCGAACAGCCCGAACGAACGCCCCGTAAGCAGCAGGTCGAGCCAGCGCTTCCGGCTCACCCGGTACCGCGGCAGCTCGTCCCTGCAACTCGAAATTGCCTTTACACCTTGGAATCAGCCCGCGCCTTGCTGCCCCGTGCCGACCCACATTTCGCAAGCAATCCAGTCACCAATCGGCATGGCAGCCTCCAGCCCGCTAGTCGTCAGGCAGATACTTCGCCGACCCGTCTCCCGGCCGCGCATGCGCGTATCCGCTCGTCGTCTTTAGGCTAGCATGCCCCAAGCTGTCTCTTAAAACGTGAAGTGGCGCACCGTGATCCAAAGAATGTGACGCGTGAGCGTGCCGAAGCCAATGGCACGACGCTGCGGCCGACACGCCTGCCCGCCGGCAAGCCGCTTTCACGATGCGATGCGCCTGCGATCGGTCGAGATGCCCGGCCGCCGCCGAGCGCAGCACCGGGTCGTCCGGCGCCGCCTCGCCGCGCAACGCGCTCACTTGTTTCCACAGCTTTGGCTGCAGCAGCACGGTCCGGGTCTTACCCCCCTTGCCGTGCAGCGTCGCCTGCCCGCCCGTCTTCGTGCCGCGCATGTCGCGCCAGCACAGGCCGCACGCCTCCGACACGCGCAAGCCGCACGCATACATCAGCCGCAGCAGCACGTGGTTGCGCGGGTTCGGCTCGAGCGCGATCAGCCGCAGCACCTCCGCCTCGTCGAGGATACGCTCGGCCAGCCGGTTCTTGAGCTGAGGCAGCCGCAACGGCCGAGCGACGTCGAACGGCAGGTAACCCAGCCGGTGCGCGAACCCAAACAGGCTTTTGACCGACGCCAGCATCCGAGCCTGGCTCGCCGGCGCCAGCCCGGCCAACGTGTCGGCGTAAGCCTGCAGGTCGGCCAGCGTCGTCGCGCGGAGCGGCTTGCCGAGGTGAGCGAATAAACGCCCCGAATCCCGTCGGTAAACCTCCACCGTCGTCGCTGGCCGGCCATGCAGCCACAGGTCGAGCAGCTTCAAGTCGCCGTCGACCGCCATCGTCATAATCAGGGTTTCGGTGACGGGCTCGATCACCGCGACGGCGCCGCCATCGCACTCGATCAGCTCACCAGCCACATCGCCCTCGCCGGGCCGCTCGCGCGCCCCCGTCCATTTTCAGGTTATTTCCCGACTGCGTTTGGGTTTTGGCGACCGCTCAATCTGAGTTCGCGCGCCGAATTCAAATGCAACATAACGGCTATTATGCGCGGATTTTTTCGCGCGAGCAGCGCAGCGATGCATCGATAAGCTTCGCAACGCTCTCTTGTTATGTTGCGAGGTTTTCGACGCGCCGCACCGCGAAAACCTCCGCACCGAAACCTCGGCGCAAAAACCTGCGCATTAAAACCTCGGCGCAAAACCTCGGCGCAAAACCTCGGCGCTAAACCCCGCGCTGCCCAAAAACCCGTTCCATGAAAATCGGGAAAGGATACTCGGCCCCGTCGAGCACGGTGCCGTTCGTGAGCAACCCCCACGTCTCCGGATGCCCCGCCGGCAGCGCCGGCCGCTCATCCAACCGCGGCCGCCCAACGATCCGCATCCCGCCATCACCCATGCTCGCTCGGCTCCGATCCCATCCGAAACGCAATTTTACGGCCCGGCCGCGCATCGGCGGCGCCGGTCAGGTTCACGCAGCGCTCGTCCCGGACGACGCGGCCATGCCGGCGCCCCGCGCTCCACTTTTCATGGTGCGACGCCTCGGCCACGACCCGCGCCAAGCCCTGCACCAC
>CAXTSA010000441.1:0-2417 GCA_964246755.1 uncultured Acidobacteriaceae bacterium | reverse complement strand
CCCCAGGGTGTTCGGGCGCATGCGCACAAGTGTAGCGGATCGCTCTGGGACGCACTGGGTACGAAAGACTTGCCATCGCAGGGAGACCGTCTTGCTGCGGCCGGTCATCAAACGTAAGGTAAAGAGACGAGCGATCGAGACAAGCAGCGGGCCGGCCGAACGGGCAAGGCCGGCGCGGGGAAGCATGGGGTGAAGAGTTTGAATCAGAATTTGCGGAAACTGGTCCAGCAACTCGGCGAGGCAATCCACGAAAGCGTTTCAGAGTCCGAGCAGATCGCCGGGGTGGTGCAGGATATCCGGCGTCAGGGCTTCGATGTCCTGCTGATGCTCGAGGCAACGATTGGATTGAACGAGGTTGTAGAGCAACCTGCCTCCGAGACGAGCGAGGGGGAAGCGACCGGCGGCGAGTTCACGGCGCAGGACGTCAGCTTCCTTCGCTCGCTGCGGATCGCGATTGAAGGTGATGAAGGGGAGGCCCGCGACACGGATCGCGAGGAGCCTAGCTCGTGAGTTAAGCCTGCGTGAGGATTCGCGTCCGTGGGCTCTGATCCTTTGCCATGGGAGCCGCGCATGCGATACACAGGATAGCGGGCGATTCCGCTCACCAGTCGACGGCAGAGTTGCCGCCGACCCCGGGATACAGTGGGCTGAGCCGGCAGCAGAAGGGACCGGGAGGCATGAAGGATACTTTGGGCGTACTGCTGGCAGGCGGCGCGGGGGAGCGGCTCTTCCCCCTGACGCGTGACCGCGCCAAGCCGGCGGTTCCATTCGGCGGACATTACCGCATCATCGACATCACTCTTTCCAACTGCATCAACTCTGACCTGCGCCGCGTGTACATCCTGACGCAGTACAAGGCGCTGTCGCTCAACCGGCACATCCGCGAGGGCTGGTCGGGCGCGGTGGCGCAGGAGTTGGGCGAGTTTATCGAAATTCTGCCGCCGATGCAGCGCGTGGGGCCGAAGTGGTACCAGGGCACCGCCGACGCCGTCTACCAGAACATTTATTCGATCGGCGCCGAGAAGCCGAAGTACATCATCATCCTGTCGGGCGACCACATTTACAAGATGGACTACGGCAAGATGCTCGACCAGCACAAGGACTCGGGCGCGGATGTGACGCTGGCCACGCTGCCCATTCCGCCGGACGAAGTCTCCCGGTTCGGCGTAGTGGAGGTGGACCGCAAAGGTGAGGTGATGGGATTCCTGGAGAAGCCCAAGACGACCGACCTGCGCTCGCCCTGGAACCCGAACATGGTCGATGCCTCCATGGGCATTTACATCTTCAACACCGACGTGCTGCTGCCCGCGCTGATGCGCGATGCCGAGAAGGAAGACTCCCGGCACGATTTCGGCCACAACATCCTGCCCGATATTCTAGGCAGGTACAAGATGTCGGCCTACAACTTCGTCGATGAAAACCGCAAGGAACTGTACTGGCGCGACGTGGGCACGCTCGACGCCTACTACGACGCCAACATGGATGTCGCCTCGGTGAACCCGGTGTTCAACCTGTATGACGACGCCTGGCCGATGCGCACGCGTGTGCGCCAGTACCCACCGGCCAAGTTCGTCTTTGGGCAGGCCGGGCACGATGGCTCCGCCGTGAATTCGGTGATCTCGGCAGGTTGCATTGTCTCGGGCGCCTGCGTGTCCAAATCGCTCTTTTCCCAGGATGTGCGCGTCAACTCCTACTCCCAGATCGACGAGAGCATTCTCTTCTCGCATGTCAATATCGGACGCAACTGCCGGATTCGCCGCGCCATTATTGATCGCGACGTGAACCTGCCGGAGGGCACGGTGATCGGCTACAACCCGGAGGAGGACAAGCGGAACTACTTCGTCACTGAATCCGGTTTGACGGTGGTGGCGCGCGACGCTTCGCTTTACGAGCAGGCGATCCATCCAATTACGCTCGGCGAGCAGGGATAGTTTCCAGTTACCTTTTTCCCTGTCCGCCGTCTCTTGTGTGGGGAAAAGGGAGCAAAGCAGGCACATGACCGATACTGCGCAGGGAACGAGCGGGGGGCGGAGAAAGTACGCGGTCGGCGTGGGTTATGGCCTGGTGTGCTGCCTGGCGTTCTTGGCCGGGTGTGGGCAGTTTTTCCCGCCGACGAGCGCCACCGGCTCGGGCTCCGGATCTGGTTCAGGCTCGGGCAGCGGTTCAGGCTCGGGCAGCGGGTCGGGTTCTGGCTCGGGCTCGGGATCCGGCTCGGGCTCGGGCTCCGGCTCCGGCTCGGGCTCCGGAGCGGGCACGAGCGGCAGCGTCGATGTTGCCAACAGCAATACGCAGCTGCAGACCGTCGCCGCCTTTTCCCTCTCGGGCGGCAAGTTCGCCAATCTCGCGAATTCACCTTCAGCGCTCCCCGTGCTGCCGAGCGCACTCGCGATCAGCCCGACGACCAATCTGCTGTGGGT
>CAXTSA010000440.1:0-2418 GCA_964246755.1 uncultured Acidobacteriaceae bacterium | reverse complement strand
ACACCCGCTGCACGCGCAGGGGCGCAGGCTGCGGCATCCCGAGCAGATAGGGCGAGCAGGCGTCCTCGCTGAGCCGCAGGTACTCGTTTATGTGCCTGGTCCAGGCCGGGTCGTTTGTTGTATCGACCCAGTCGTTTTAGTCGCCCGTAAGCGCGCCGACACGAAGATCGGGCTGTACCAGCACCGCCTGCGCGCCTGCCGGCTGCGGAGGCTGCTGCCAGAGCGAGCCCGACTGCAGGCCGCAGGTCGCGACCAGGGCACCTGCTGCAAAGCGCACCTGACGCCGTTGCGAACGCGCGAAAAAAACGCCCAGCCACAGCGCGTTGACCCCGGCCAGCACCCACGAGATGCCGTACACGCCGGTGCGCGGAGCGAGCCGGGTGAGCAGGAGGTTGTCGACCTGCGAGTAGCCAAGCTGGTCCCAGGGGACGCAGGTCAGGTGCGCGGCCAGGTACTCAACCGCCACCCACAGGAACGGCACGGCAAGGGCCGCATACAGCACCCTCCCCGAACTGCGGGCCGTGCCTCGAAGAGACGCCAGACGCACCAGTGCCACCAGAAACGCGAACAGCGCGAAGTACAGTCCCAAAATCAGCGAAAACAGCGCGACGATCCCGACGGAAACCCAGGGCGGCAGCCCTCCATACTGGTGCATCGTCGCGTAAATCCAGTAGCAGTTCAGTCCGTACCAAAGCACGCCGCTCGCGTAGCCTGTCAGCGCGGCTTCAAGCAGATAGCGCGGTCGCCTGGCTGCCTTGGGCTCGAGCACGGCGAACAGCAGGGGCACCAGCGCTACCATGCTGAGCACCGCCCGCATGGGCGGCAACGGGCCGGCTACGGGGAAGGCAAAATCAAGCAGGACCGCCGTGGCGGCAGCCGGCAAAGCTCTCGTATACAAAGGACGCATGCGCGCACAAGACTACCACCCGGCCGTCACCAGACGACCGGTACGGCCTTTGAGCTCCGAATCGCCTTGTCCCGAGTCACGAGGGGGGCGCCGTGGGCTGGCGCCGTCGTTCCGATGATTCTGTCGAACGGATCGGCCGGGTACAGCGCCGGTAACTCAACTGCTAGCCGCGCGATCACAGTACTGATCGGCAGGATTTCGAACCGCGCTTGCATATGAGCAAGAAAGGCTTCGAGCGACATCGCGACTTCTGCACGGCCGTGCCGTACCAACCACCCAGGCTCGTGAAGAGTAAGGTCCGAGATCCGCAACCCTCTGCTCTTCTCCGGCACCGCGACTGCTTCCGTGGCGGCTCTCGTTAACTTTCCCGAGAACGCCGGAACAACCGGAAAACCCGCCCTGCTGTAGAATCCGTGCATGGACCTGCTCGCCCACTTTGGCGTCCATCTTCTTGAGGTGTTGTTTTTCACCGGTGCGCTCGGGTCCCTGGCCGTTGTGCTGCTTTCCTCGGTCAGTGATGTGAAGGACCTCTTCTTCAGTAAAGACGAGCAGCAATAACCGCCGATGCAGCCGAACACCTCATTCGCCAGCCGCAAAGCTTCTGACCGCCCCTTTTGCCGGGCGGTGTCCAGCTTGCGTGTTCGAGTCGAGCACAAACCTTAAATGAGTTCAACCTCCGTCCCCGGCTCGTCCCCCAGCACCACCGTCACCGCTCCCGGCCTCATCGGCGGCTCCACGCGCGTCCGCATCGTCGTGGCGTCGTCGGTCATGCTGACCTTTATCTCCTTCTGGCGCGCGGCTGCCGTGGTGCTCAACGACCTCGGTTCCTCCGCGTTCTACGCCGGCGGCATCGCCGAGGAGTCGGTCGGTAAATCCGCGCCGTGGTTCATTCTCGGCGTCATGGTGTTCGCCTTCGCCGTGCGCAAGGTGTACGTGGAGAGCTGCTCCATGTTTACACGCGGCGGCGTCTACCGCGTGGTCAAGGAGGCGCTCGGCGGCACCTTCGCCAAGGTCAGCGTTTCGGCGCTCATGTTCGATTACATTCTCACCGGGCCAATTTCCGGCGTTTCGGCCGGTCAGTACGTCACCGGGTTGCTCGACGAGTTGCTCCAGGTCGGCGCCGTGCACAACTGGCTGCCGCCGGCGATGACCACCGCGCCCCATGTCGCGCGGCAGTTGCCGCTCAACGGCACCTCGGCTGTGTTCTGCGTGCTGGTCACCATTTTTTACTGGTGGGAGAACATCAAGGGCATTAAGGAGTCGACCGGCAAGGCCCTCGACGTGATGAAGATCACGACCGTGATGGTGGTAATCCTGCTTGTCTGGGGATTCTTCACGGTGCTGCACAACGGCAGCCATCTGCCGCCCGCGCCGGTGCCGGCAAACCTGCACTTCTCGCACGACGCCTTGGGCTTCCTGAACGGCACCCACCTCGCCACTACGCTCGGTCTGTTCGGCATCATCATGGCCTTCGGTCACTCCGTGCTGGCCATGAGCGGCGAGGAGACCCT
>CAXTSA010000439.1:0-2446 GCA_964246755.1 uncultured Acidobacteriaceae bacterium | reverse complement strand
ATCCTCTGCCTTCGAGAGCTCGGAGTGGCCGGTGCCGGTGGGCAGCAGGAGCACATCGCCGGCGCTTACCGTGAGCTCGTGGCCGCCCGGTCCGCCGAGAACGAGCCGGGCCGAACCGGCGGCGAAGCCGAGCACCTCGTGCGCGGTGGAGTGGTAATGGTGAAAGGTGTAGACGCCGTTGCGCCACTGGGGCGGCCAGCCGTTCGCGGTAAAGCGCCGCTCGAAGAGCGCAGCGGGGTCGGCGCCCTGCGACGAGATCGCTCCCTGGTAGAAAAGCACGGGAAGGGTTGTGTTGTTGGGGCACCAGCCGATGGGCCCAAGCGGCAGCGCCTGGGTTTGCGGCTGCGCGTGCGGCTGGGCACCGAGCGCGCGGGCGGCGGGGAGGGCGGCAACCCCGCTCGCGAGAAGGCGGCTGAAACGGCGGCGGCTCAGAGGGGCGGACATAGCTCTCTGAGATGGGCTTTACTGAGCGAGGATTTGCTCCAGCCGTTCGACTTCGACCCGGCTGCCCACGATCAGCGAGGTCCGCTGGTGAATGTCGGCGGGGGCTATGTCGAGGATGCGGCCGTGACCCGAGATAGCGCGGCCCCCGGCCTGCTCGGCGATCCAGGCGAGCGGATTGGCCTCATAGAGCAACCGCAACTTGCCTTTCGGCTGCTTTTCGGTCGGCGGATACAGGAAAACGCCGCCCTTGAGCAGGGTGCGGTGGAAGTCCGCGACCAGCGAGCCGATGTAACGCGAGGAGTAGGTGGTACCGCCCAGCGAGCCCGAGCGCAGCTCCGTCAGGTACTGCTGGTACTTCGGCGGAAAGGTGTCGTAGTTGGCCTCGTTGACCGAATAGTACTGGCC
The DNA here is from genome assembly GCA_964246755.1 of uncultured Acidobacteriaceae bacterium. Lineage (GTDB taxonomy): Bacteria > Acidobacteriota > Terriglobia > Terriglobales > Acidobacteriaceae > EB88. The sequence goes on along the minus strand of CAXTSA010000439.1, from coordinate 1,597 downwards.
CTGCGCCGGCATTTCGATGTTGCTGAACGAGTGGACGTAGGCGCCGATGGCCGGGTCGAGCGTAAAGCCGTGGACGCCGTTGCCGGTGGTGTAAACGAAGACCGTCGAGGGCCCGTAGACGACGTAGCCGGCGGCAACCTGCCGCAGGCCGGGCTGCAGCAGCGCGTCTTCCAGGCTCATGTTTTCCGCCCGGCGAAAGATGGAGAAGATCGTCCCAACATTGACATTGACGTCGATGTTGGACGAGCCGTCGAGCGGGTCGAACACGATGATGTACTTACCCTTGTGCCCGGACTTGTCGAAGAACACGGGCTCGTCGTTTTCTTCCGAGATGAGCGCGGCGACCGAGTCCCTCAGCCCCAGGCAGTGCTGCATGGCCTCGTTGGCGAAGACGTCGAGCTTTTGCTGCGCCTCTCCCTGCACGTTGGTCGCTCCGGCGGCGCCGTAAACATCGGTGAGGCCGGCCTTGCGAATCTCCGCGGCGATCATCTTGGTCGCGAGCGTGATGCCGGACAGCATCCAGGAGAAGGTGCCGGAGGCTTCGCCGGATTGGCGCTGCTGGTCGAGAATGTGGCTTTGAATGGTAGTGATGATCGGGCTCGGCACACCTTTACGATACCAGCGCCGGAGCGTGGGTGCGCTCGGCCGGGAAAGCGGTTTGCCATCGAACGCGGTCCGGAGCGCGCGCATCCAACGATATATGAGCAAAGAAGCGAACATTCAGACGCAGACGAAGTTTGGCGAAGCCATCAACTCGGGCAATCTCGATGGGATCCGCGAGCTGGTCGCGCCCACGGTGGTCGAGCATGACCCGGGTCCGAACCAGGGGCCGGGCGCGCAGGGGTACATCGACCTATTCACCGAAATGCGGACCGCGTTCCCGGACTTGAAAGCGGTGCCCGAGCACATCACCGCGGATGACGACACCATCGCCATGGCATATACCATCACCGGCACGCACCAGGGCGACTTCCAGGGTATCGCGCCTACCGGCAAGACGATCAAGGCGCGTGGCGTGCAGATTGCGCGATTTGAGAACGGCAAGATGGTGGAGCGGTGGGGTTCGTCGGATGAGTTGGGAATTTTGAAGCAGCTTGGGGCGGAGCCGAAGAAGCACTCAGGGATTCTTGAGAAGCTGGGCGTGAGCTAGCGCGGTCAATCCGCGCAGCTGCCGGCTCGCTTTTCGCGCCGCGCTCAATTGCAGCTTGTGTGCCACGCGCTCGCCAAAAAACCGCCTGGCATGCGCCTAATCTCTGCTTTGTGCGGGAAGCTGCGCGGCTCGCAACCGCTTTTCGCCCGTTATATCATCAGCGTGGGAAGGCGCCGGGGCCTTGCATGCTCCCGCACAAGGCGCCTCAACTCTGACGAAACGAGCCAAACGCAACGGATGCAAGCAAAGACAGCAATCATTCTGGGCGCCCAGTGGGGCGATGAAGGCAAGGGCAAGATCGTCGATGTGCTTTCGGGCGCGTTTGACGTGGTTGCACGCTACGCGGGCGGGCATAACGCGGGGCACACGGTTATTATCGCCGGGAAGAAGTTTATCCTGCAGCTGTTCCCGTCGGGGGGCTGCGGGCGGGCTGCCAGGGGGTGCTGG
>CAXTSA010000438.1:0-2456 GCA_964246755.1 uncultured Acidobacteriaceae bacterium | reverse complement strand
GGCGTGGGCGTCGACCTGGGCATCGAGGTCGGCGGCGCCGGCACCTTCCTCCAATCGCTTCAGGCCGCGCGCATCGGCGGCGCCGTCGCGCAGGTCGGCGTGCTTTCGCAGGGCGAGCAACCCGGCGCCGTCCCCCTCATCCTGCGCAAACAGCTTCGGGTGCAGGGCATCTACGTTGGTTCGCGAGCAGACTTCGAAGCCCTCAACCGGGCCCTGCTTGCCACCCGCATCGAACCCGTCATCGATCGCGAGTTCCCCTTCGACCAACTCCCCGAAGCCCTCCGCACCATGCGGTCTGCCTCGCACTTCGGCAAACTGGTCATCCGACTTCAGTAACCTCCTGCGATCGCTTGGAGCCGGATAGCACCCGCAGTCCCAATCCCGAACAGCGTCCCATTCTGGACCAAAGCCGCCCACGTCCCTCAGCAGACTCGCAACTTGCGATTGCACCCCGCATCCCACCTGTGTCCTACTCGCAATCAGCAGGTATGAATCAGGTAGGCAAAGGAGAGAGCCCCATGAGAGTTCTCCAGGACGTCATCAACACAGTTTCCTCAGTCTTCGGTTGCCGGCACGAACGGCTGTCGCGGCCATTCACCATCCAGCAGCAAAGCTACATGGTCTGCCTCGAATGCGGCAAAAAGCAGTTCTACTCCATGCAGGAGATGCGCCGGCTCTCCCGGCGCGAAGCGCGACAGCTGCACGCCGCCAAAGTTCCTGTTTCCGCCCTGGCGCCCGCGCCCTCTGCCGTCCCTTCAAGGGATCCGGAACTGGCCGCCTGAACAAAGAACCCGCGACCCAACGGGGAACTCAACCCAGAACTCATCCCGAAACTCAACCAGAACTTACCGCACAAGCACCTCAACCTCGGCCGCATCCGCCGTGAGCTTGCGCGCCAGGTCGTTCGCAATCTCCTTGCCGTGGAACCGGCCATTCTCAATAAAAATCTCGTTCGTCCGGGCCCCCGCCACAATCACCCCAGCCAGGTAAATCCCCGGCACATTGCTCTCCCGCGTCTCCGGGTCGCACTCCGGCATCTGGTCCTCACCCTCGGTACGCACCCCGAGCGACCGCAGAAACGCAAAATCCGGGTGGTATCCGGTCAGCGCGAACACGAACTGGTTCTCAATCGTGCGCTCGCCTTCCGGAGTGCGCAGCGTTACAGAGTCGGGCGCGATGCTCGTGACCTCCGAGTCAAAATACGCGGTGATCTCGCCATTCTTCACGCGATTGTTGAAGTCCGGCAGGATCCAGTACTTCACATGCCGATGCATCTCCGGCCCTCGATGCACCACCGTCACGCGCACCCCGTGGCGCCACAGGTCGAGCGCCGCAATTGCCGCGGAGTTCTTGCCGCCGATCACCGTCACGTCCATGCCGGAGTAAGGCTGCGGGTCGACATAGTAATGCATCACCTTGCTCAGGTCTTCCCCCGGCACGCGGAGGTAATTCGGCAGGTCGTAGTAGCCGGTCGCGACAATCAGCTTGCGCGCCGTGAATGTCTTCCGGCGCTCAAACCGGTCGGTCGTATGGACGTGGAACTCGCCGTCCGCGCCCGAAACGGAATCGACGTGCAGGTACTGCCGTATATCCAGCTCAAACCGTTGCGCGACCTTGCGGTAGTACTCCAGCGCCTCGTTACGATTGGGCTTCTGGTTCTGGCTCGGGAACGGCACCTCCCCGATCTCAAGCAGCTCCGGGGTCGTAAAAAAAGTCATGTGGGCCGGATAGTGAAAAATCGAGTTGCACAGGCAGCCCTTGTCGATAAGCACCACGCGCAATCCCAGGCGCTTGGCCTCCAGCGCGCACGCAAGCCCCGTCGGGCCGGCACCGATTACCAGGACGTCTATCGGCTCAGATAGGCTCATTCTTTAAGAGTAAACCGCCTGCGCGGCCGGCGGCCACTCCCGGGCGTTTTGCGTAATGATGGCGCCAATCGCGATGGAGTGGCGGCCGCGCCGGCGATTCGAAAACGCCGGAGCATTTCTCCTTCGCATGTATACCGACAGGCGGCACTCTGCGTGGCTTTTCCTTAAATAAAAGCCACACGCCACGGATCTTTGTTCAACACACCTAGTCCGACACACCTAAAGGAGAAATGCTCTAAGCTGCAGTTATCACAAGAGGAGAGCAGGATGGCACAGATGCGGCAGGAAAAAGACTCGCTGGGCTTTGTGGACGTGCCCGCGGAGCGTTTGTACGGGGCGCAAACCCAGCGTGCCGTCGAAAACTACCCCATCAGCGGCCTCCGGGCGCACCCCCTGCTCATCCGCGCCTTTGGCCTCGTCAAGGCCGCGGCCGCCCACGCCAACCGCGAGCTCGCAACCCTCGACCCCGAGCGCGCCGACGCCATCATCGCTGCCGCGACTGAGGTAGCGGCAGGCACCTGGGATAGCGACTTAGTAGTACAAGTCTTACCAGCCCGCGCCGGCGGGGGGTTTGATATTAAAACCACA
>CAXTSA010000437.1:0-2462 GCA_964246755.1 uncultured Acidobacteriaceae bacterium | reverse complement strand
GTTCAACGTCAATTCGTCTGGGACTGTAAATGGCAGACTCGCAGGCACAAGCGGTGCGACTGGAGCAGGAGAGGCAGCAGTCTGGACGCGCATGGTCGTTGATTCCTCACGGCTTGTGAGGGAGGATTCTCCGGACGTTCCGAGCGGATAGCCATGACTTTCGATTGCGCCAACTTCCTCCATATAGGCTAGCGTCTGGAGAAACGCTTTCGTCGCCGGCCTTACTGCTGCCGGATTGAAGCCCAGCCGGTTCAAGTACGTGAGGACACCATCCTCAGGAGGAATAGCGATGTCCGGAAAGCGCTCTCTTAAATCTTGATAGAGCTGTGGCTCCAATGCTGCCTTGGCAAGCGCAGCACGTTTTTCGTCATCACCGTTTGGATGAAGGATCGACCGCGCTCGTTCCGTGACACGGATATGTCCCTTTCCTGCGCGTTCGACCAGCCCATAACCTGCCAACGATGACAAAGCCATGTTGGCGGGTCCGCTAAGACCGGAGTAGCCAAGCAGTTTTGCCGCATCCACTCGGTCTGCCGAAGACGATCGGTAGTGTTTCTCGATCTTGCCAACGGCGGTTACTGCCTCCCGCAGCGGCAGGTTCGGATACGAGGGGCTGCGAATCGGCGCAGCTTTGCTTGTTTGGTTACTCATAACGGGCTCCCTGTGTTTCTTGTTCTTTACTCCTATCACGAGCAAAACCAGCAAGGAAGCCTTTCTTCAATTTCTTCCTTTTAAGAAAGGCCATGCCAGCACCGTGCGTGTTCTCGGTCAAGAAGCGGAACGCTCGCTTGCTTTCTCCCTCCCTTCAAGTCGGATCCGCGCCCGCCGCCATGGCGCCGCCCCAGAACGCCGTCTCAAGCCGGACCGCGGTGCGGAAGTCGCGCAGCAGCATCGGGTACCGTGCCTCGCCGCCGCGCGTCTCGCCCAGCGCGTTCAACCGTGCGATGCCGTCCTGCGCCAGCGCCCGGTAGGCGGGCCCCGAGTAGGTCTCGATCCAGGACAAGTAGGGGTTGCCCTCGCGACGCGTTGCCGGATCGGACGCCAGGCGTGCGCCGACCTCCGCATAGCCGACCAAGCAGGCCGAGAGCACCGACACCAGATCGAGCAGGTCGCCGGTCTGTGCGCGGTCGAGCACAAAACCGGCATAGGCCAGGGTCTCGATCGAGGCCGGCTGCGCCTGCAGCGCGTCCTCGTCCAGCCCCCACCCGCTGCAGTACTCGACGTGCAGCGACAGCTCGCCCAGCAACAGGCCGGACACGGTCTCCGCTGCCGCCCGCATCTCGGCCAGGGTGTCGCTCTTGGTGATCGCCAGCGCGCAGGCGCGGGCGTACTGCAACAGGTTGAGGTAGTCCTGCACCAGGAAGTGCCGGAACCGCTCCGGGGCCAGGGTCCCGTCGCGAAGCCCGCGCACGAACGGGTGCGCGACATACGCTTCCCATTCCGCGGCCGCACCCTGGCGCAACCGTCCGAACAACCCGTCTTCCAGCCCCGGCAGCAGGTCCGAGCCGTGCTCCATGTCTTCCCCTCCTCCCGCCGGATGCCGGGACGTGCCGCATCCGCCCTGCTCGGCTATTCTGTCCGGATGAGCCCGGACGCACCCCTGCCCGCCACGGCGCCGCCCGGCCTGCGTCTCGACGGGCTGACGCTGCGCCACGGCGAGCGCACCATCTTCGCCGGGCTCGACCTCGTGGTCGAGGGCGGCGAGTTCCTGGTGCTGCTGGGCCCGAGCGGGGTCGGCAAGACCGGCCTGCTCCGCATCGCGGCCCTGCTCGCCGTGCCGCAGGCCGGCACCGTGTCCGCCGGCGACGACCGCCCGCTCGCCGGCCGGATCGCCTACATGGCGCAGCAGGACCTCCTGTTTCCCTGGGCCAGCGCGGTCCGCAACGTTTGCCTCGGCGCCCGCCTGCGCGGCCAGCGTCCGGACCACGCCCGGGCGCTGCACCTGCTCGACCGCGTGGGCCTGCGCGACCGCGCCGACGCCCTGCCCGCGTCCCTGTCCGGCGGCATGCGCCAGCGCGTCGCCCTTGCCCGCACCCTCTACGAGGACCGCCCCTTCGTGCTGATGGACGAGCCGTTCGCCGCCCTCGACACCGTCACCCGCGCCCGGGTGCAGGACCTCGCCGCCGAGCTGCTGAGGGACCGCACCGTGCTGCTGATCACCCACGACCCGCTGGAAGCCTGCCGCCTCGGCCACCGCCTGGTGGTGCTGTCCGGCGAGCCCGCCCGGCTCGGGCCGCCGATCCGCGTGCCGGGCCCGATCCCCCGCCCGCCGGACGATCCGATCCTGCTCCGCACCCAGGGGGAGCTGATGCGTCTTCTGACCGCAGACCACGCCCCCATGAGTCGCACCTCGTGAGCCGCACCCCATGAGCCGCGTCGGCCGGATCATCCGCCCCCTCGTCACCCTTCTCACCCTTCTGCTGGTGTGGTGGATCGCGAGCCGCGCCGCCCGCATCCCGGCC
>CAXTSA010000436.1:0-2464 GCA_964246755.1 uncultured Acidobacteriaceae bacterium | reverse complement strand
CTCCTAGGTGAGTGCGGGAGGCGCTGCGGGTATGCGCCGACCCCGAATCCCCTGAGGATTCGAGGGACTTGAAGGGCCAAGTGAGCGTGTGAAGAGGTACACCTGCCTCCAGCCGCGAAGACACAGCAACCGACAAAAGGAGTGAGCCGATGCCACGCGTAAAACGTGGAACCAAACGCAACGACCGCCGCAAGAAGATTCTGAAGCGCGCGAGCGGATACTTTCTAACCAAGTCAAAGCTGTACCAGGCAGCGCAGGAGGCCGTCGAGCGCGGCTTGAAGTTTGCCTACAGCGGCCGCAAGCAGAAGAAGCGGCAGTACCGTTCGCTGTGGATCGTGCGCATCAATGCGGCGGCCAAGATCAACGGGATCTCCTACTCGCAGATGATGCACGGGCTGAAGCTGGCGGGTATCGAGCTCGATCGCAAGATCCTGGCCGACCTGGCGGTGCGGGATGAGAGCGGGTTTGCCGCGCTGGTGACACAGGCGAAGGCGGCGCTTGGCGCCGGGACGCCCGCCGCTTAACCGCTTCTCTCGCCAGACAGATGAAACGACTGTTCCAGTTCGCCGTGATTGTTTGTATGTCAACGATTCGCGTACAGGCGCAACAAGCGCTACCAGATTCGTTAACAGGACTCATGACCTCACTGCCAGTATTGGCTCGCCAGCCGTCGTTTGATTTTGGCCATTTCGCAGACGCGTTTGACGTGGCGCTAGGTAAGAGTCCAGCATTGGCGCCAGCCGCAGTCGCAATATGCTCCCGGGATCTGACCGATCCCGACGAAAGGGTTCGCTACGACACGTTGTCGATACTTTATGATCTTGCATTTACCTTGCGTGACCCGAGTCTGCTTGTGCCTGTAGAACCCCAGATAGTCGATGCGTTGAATGGCTCCAGTGAAAAGGTGAGGGGAGTTGGGATTTTACTAGTTAACGAGTTTCAAGGGAGCGCCTCGAATTCCATGCTCGAAGCGCTTAATGGGATCATGCGAAATTCCACACACACTGTGCATATGCGGGTGTCAGCAGCAGAAAGTTTGTCTCACGCAAGACCGCAAGATAAGATCTTCCAACAGTCGATAGCTGCGATGATAAACGATGATAGTCAGCCAGTTACCTTTCGAACCGACCTTCTTTACGCGACAGCGATCCCAGGCGCAGGCTCTATTCTGAGTGACAACGTGACTCGGATTGTGACTGCTGCCTCTGATAAGGGACTTCGCGATGCAGCTATCTCGGCTTCCACTCGTATCGGGCTGTTGTCACTCTCGACGATTCAGGACAAACTCGTTGCGATCCAGAACGACCCAAGCGAATCTCTGTCCTCGCACCGAGTGACTAGCAAAGCATTAAGAGTCTTGCAGTCAAGCCGCAAACCTTTAGCGAACTAGAGTGCTTTTAAGATGCCAACGGTGAGGATCGTGCATGTTACAGGGCGTGCTCGCGAAGAGCGCGCCCTTTGTTTTTCGCCGGGCAACGGGACGGGCAGTGGGAACGGGACTGGACGCACAACACTTGCTTGGCGAGTGGGCATCCCTGTGTGTGGAGGATTTTCAGTCATGGCAAACGATGACCAGTCGGTAAAGCACCTGATCGCGGTGTTGCGCGACGGGGAAAAGGGTTTTGTGGATGTTGGCGAGCACCTGAAGAATAACGAGCACCGGTCCTTCTTCATGGAGGAATCGAAGGTGCGCGGCTCCTACGCGGGGGAGCTGGAGCGGGCGGTGAACCGGGTGACCGACGCCGATGTGCACGAGACGGGGACGGCCGCGGCGGCGGTGCACCGCACCTGGGGCGACATCAAGGCCCGGCTGGGCGGCGGCGACCATACACTGCTGGAGACGGCGGAGCAGGGCGAGGACGCGGCGAAGAAGGCATACCAGCAGGCGCTGGACGATCCGGCGATTTCGGATACCATTCGCGCGCTGATCGCGCAGCAGTTCGAGCATGTGAAGCGGTCGCATGATACGGTGCGCGGATTTCGGGATGCTACGAGTTAGTTTCATGACGGAAGAGAAAGGCGCGCCTGCGGGTGCGCCTTTTTTTATGTGCAATCCGGCTTGTTGCAGCGGGCGGTGACGGCTGTTTCCAGGATGGCGCTTCATGCGTTGCCATCCAGGTTGGCACTCGGGTCTCGGTCGATATCGATCTTGTGGGCGATGACCATGTCTTCCGCCGGGAGGGTGGTGACATACTGGCCGCCGATGCCGCGGGCCTCGTCCGCGCCCGGAAACGGTCCGTAATACCCGCCCTGCCAGGGAGCGGCGTCCCACGCCCACCAGCTGCGTGCGAATCCCTATCGTCCAAGAGTGCCTACGTTGCGCAACAGGGGCGGGTTCATCTCCTGGCAAGGCATTGCGGTTGTTAGCGCTCATTTGAAGGCAATGCCAGGGGACGCAGGCTGATAATGGTTGGATGATTCGGACCTATAAGGGACACCGGCCTGTGATCCATGAGAGCTGCTA
>CAXTSA010000435.1:0-2505 GCA_964246755.1 uncultured Acidobacteriaceae bacterium | reverse complement strand
GTTTTTCTGGGTGGCGCGGATGGTGATGCTGGGCTGCTGGTTCATGGGGGAAGACCCGGACGGGCCGAAGCGTTCGCTGGCAGAGAGTGTGCCGTTTCGCGAGGTGTACATCCATGCGCTGGTGCGGGATGCGGACCGGCAGAAGATGTCGAAGACCAAGGGCAATGTGATTGACCCGATCGGGATTGTGAAGCAGTACGGGACCGATGCGGTGCGGTTTACGCTGGCTTCGATGGCCTCGCCGGGGACAGATATTGCGTTCAGCGAGGCGCGGACGGAGGGGTATCGGGCGTTTGCGAACAAGATCTGGAATGCGGCGCGGTTCATTTTCATGAATGTGGAGCGGGCGCGAGAGGCGGGGATTGCGGTGGATATGCGGACGCTCGCAGACCGGTCCGAGGGCGACGAGTTTGAGGGCCGGTGGATCGGCTCACGCCTGGCCGAGACCGCCGATGCGGTGAACAAGGCGCTTGCGGGGTACCGCTTCGACGACGCCGCGAACACCATCTACCAGTTTTTCTGGGGCGACTTCTGCGATTGGTACCTGGAGATCGTGAAGCTGCGCCTGCAGTGGGGCCCGGACGGGGACCGCGGGCAGGCCGAGACCGCACTGCGCACACTGCTGGCGACGTTTGAGGGCTCGTTGCGGCTGCTGTCGCCGTTTATGCCGTTTTTGACCGAGGAGCTTTGGCAGTCGCTGTTCGACGGCGCGCCGCCTTCCCGTTCGATCGCGCTGGCGGCCTACCCGGACGGCACGGCAGACGTGGGTCCGTGCCCTGACATGACTGCGCTGCAAAGCATTGTCAGCGACGTCCGCGCGCTGCGCAAAGAGCTTGGCGTTGAGGAAAAGGCATCGGTGCCGATCCGTGTGCGCCCTGCCTCGGCCGAAACGGAGGCGAGCCTGCGCGCGGTCCGCGCGGTGGTGGAGCGGCTGGCGCGCGTGTCGGAGCTCTCTTTTTCCAGCGCGCCGCTGGAAGGCGCGGGGGTGCGGTCGTCGCTCGCGTTCGATGTGCAGGTGGTGTATGAGAAGCAGATCGATGTCGCGGCGGAGCGGGAGCGGCTGGAGAAGGAGCTGGCGCGATACGAAAAGGAGCTGGCCGGCGCCCAGGCGAGACTAGCGAACGAGAGTTTCCTCGCGAAGGCAGCGCCGGCGGTGATTGAAGGGTCGCAGAAGCGCGCGGCGGAGCTCGAGCGGTTGATCGCAAAGGTGCGGGTGGGGCTGGACGCACTTTGAGCGCGGACGGGAGGCTCGCGCTGGTTCCCTGCCGCTCGAGAGCTGTTTCCCTGCCGCTCGAGAGAGACGAACGGAATCTGCGGGGCTTTTCGGTCAAGAAAAGCCGCATGCGACACATCTCAGACCTCGCCACTTCCAGGGAAACGGCTCTAAACTGGAGCCAGGAAGGAAGCCGTGAGCAATCCGGAACCCCGTTCGCAGAGCGCTTCAGGATTTTCTCGCGCCGGAGTTGCGCGGCACCGCCGTGAAGCTGGAGGCGATCGACAAGCGCCTGGAAAGTATGAGCGGCGATATCACCGGCGTGCGTGCGGAGCTTCGAAGCGAGTTCCGTGCCGTGGGAGCGCGCATGAACAAGGACTGTTGAAGAACTTAAGCAGAAGCTGCCTCAGTAGGCCGGGAAGGCAATGGGCGTATGGACTGGAAATCGAAGCGGGTGGATGCGATTGTGGAGCAGGCGCTGGTCGAGGACAAGGCGACCGATGATGCGACGAGGCTGATGACGATCGACCCGGCGCTGCGGGGGTCGGGAACGGTCGTGGCGAAGCAGGATTGCGTGATTGCGGGGCTGGGAGTGATTGCGCGGGTGCTGGCCGGCTTTGCGCGGCTGGAGGGGCGAAGCGAGAGGAGCTTCGAGGTGGTGAGCCACCCGGAGATCTTCGATGGGGTGCGGGTGAAGAAAGGGCAGTCGCTGGCGGTGATTCGGACGAGCGCGCGGACGCTGCTATCGACCGAGCGCGTGGTGCTGAACCTGCTGCAGCGCATGAGCGGGATCGCGACACTGACGCGGCGGTATGCCGATGCGGTAGGGGGGACGGGGACGACGGTGATCGACACGCGCAAGACGGTGCCGGGGCTGCGCCTGCTGGACAAGTACGCGGTGCGATGCGGCGGCGGGGAGAACCACCGGCTGGATTTGTCGGACGGCATTCTAATCAAGAACAACCATATCGCGCTGGGCGGCGGGGTGGCGAAGGTGCTTGAAAACGCGCATGCGCGACGCAAGGAGGGCCAGGTGATCGACATTGAAGTGCGGTCGCAAGCGGAGCTCGCGGAGGCGCTGGACAACGGGGCGGAGTCGCTGCTGCTGGACAACATGACGCCGGAGGAGGTGCGGAGGGCGATCGCAACGGTGCGCGAGCGGGGGCTCCGGATCCCGATCGAGGCTTCGGGCGGCATCGAGCTGGGGACGATCCGCGAGTATGCGTTGGCAGGGCCGGACTATATCTCGGTGGGCGCGCTGACGCACTCGGCCGTAGCGGTGGACCTGAGCA
>CAXTSA010000434.1:0-2507 GCA_964246755.1 uncultured Acidobacteriaceae bacterium | reverse complement strand
GCCTACATCGCCTTGCTGAACTACCTGTTCGCCGCCCAGCGCGGAGGGCAGTTCATCCTGCGTATCGAGGACACGGACCGTACACGCTACGTGCCGACCAGTGAGCAGATGATCTTCGATTCCCTGCACTCGCTCGGCCTCGCCTGGGATGAAGGACCCGACGTCGGCGGCCCCTTTGGCCCCTACCGCCAGTCAGAGCGCACCGAAATCTATCGCGAATATGTAGGCAGGCTGCTCGCGAGCGGCCACGCTTACCGCGCGTTTGAACCCCCCGAAGAGCTCGACGCCGAGCGCAAGGCGCAAACGGCCGCCAGACAGCCGCCCAAGTATAACGGCCGCTCGCGCCATCTCACGCCCGGGGAGGTAGAGGCAGAAGTCGCCGCCGGCAAGCCGTACACGGTTCGCCTGAAGGTGCCGTCCGAGGGCTCGACCACCTTTCGCGACGAGCTGCGCGGCGACATCACGTTCGACCACGCGAACGTCGACGATCAGGTGCTGCTTAAGTCCGACGGCTTCCCGACCTACCACCTGGCCAACGTCGTCGACGATCACCTGATGGGCATCACCGACGTGATCCGCGCAGAGGAGTGGATCAGCTCGACACCCAAGCACGTACTGCTTTACCAGGCGTTCGGCTGGGAGCTGCCGCGCTTCTGGCACATGCCGCTGCTGCGCAACCGGGACAAGTCCAAAATCTCGAAACGCAAGAACCCCGTGAGCCTCAACTATTACCGCGATGCCGGATTTCTGCCGCAGGCCATGCTCAACTTTCTTGGGCTGATGGGCGGCGGCATGCCGCAGCTCACCGAGGCTGAGATTGTGAACACCGGCGCAAGTACCAAAGAATCGGATTTGTTTTCGCTCAACGATATGCGCGAGCGCTTCGATTTCTCGCGCATCTCGCTCGGCGGCCCGGTATTCGACCTCGCCAAGCTGCGCTGGATGAATGGGGAGTACATCCGAAAGCTCTCGCCCGAGGAGTTTTTCGCGGCGATGCGCGCGACCGTTTTCTCCAACCGCTACCTCCAGGCAATCGCGCCGCTGGTGCAGACGCGCATCGACATTCTTGGCGGGTTCGGCGACCTCGCCGATTTTTTCTTCAAGGACAACGTCATGCCGCCGGAGTCCGTGTGGCTGCCGAAGAAGCGGACAGCGGAGGAAACGCTGGCCTTCGCCGCCGACCTGCTTGCGATCCTGGAAGCCACAGAGTGGAAGCCGCCGGTGATTGAGGCGGAGATGAGAAAACTGGGCGAAAGCAAGGGCTGGAGCGTGAAAGAAAACTTCATGCTGCTGCGCGCCGTCATCACGGGAAGTGCGCAGTCGCCGCCGCTGATGGAGAGCCTCGTCGTCTTCGGAAAGGCGCGGTCGCTGGATCGGCTGCGCCGGTTTCTGGAGGCGCAGAAGAAGCCCGGGGCGTTGAAAGTTTAGGGCCTGCTATCGAACAACGATGTCGAGAGCGACGGGGGCTTTCCTTGGAGGAAAGCAGGTGTCGGCGTCGCAAGCCTGGTAGCGCAGCGCCGCGTTCAGCATCTGCGAACCGGGTTTGGTGGCGAGCAGGCGGGCGTGCAGCACAACTTCGCCGGTGTAGACGCTAAGCTTCTGCCCGGGAAATGCTTTGAGCGCGAAGTCGGCTCCCGGAGGAAAAGTGACGGCCTCTACATCGATGCCGGGCGGCTCGGCCACGATCAGCTCGGTGCGGATGAGGCTCTTGTCAGAAGGCGTGTGCGAGTTGATGTGCAGGCCGTCGCGAACGCGAAAGTGCAGATCCACTTCCATGGGCTTGCCCCGGGTGAGCTCCACTTGCTCCGGATACTCGTACTGCACAGGCTGCGCGGCCGCGTCAGGCTGCGGGTGTACCTGCCAGGGGAGCGGCTGCGCCGCGCAGACCGCGAGCGGCACCAGCACCGCGCCGGCAAAAAGCCTGCGTCTAGAGCATTTCTCCTTCAGGTGTGTCGGACGAAGATGCGTGGCGTGTGGCTTTCCTTGACGGAAAAGCCACGCAGAGTGCCGCCGGTCAGTATACATGCGAAGGAGAAATGCCCTAGGCGCCACTGCCGATCGCCCTCCGTATGTCGGCTTCCGCTTCATCCTTGGAACCGGCGCCGGTGATCACCGCTACGACCTTGCCGGTGCGGTCAATGTAGAAAGACTCCGGGTAAACATCCACACCGCCGTACTGCTGCGAGATGCTGTCGCCGTCGAAGACAATCGGATAGTTGACGTGCAGCTTGGCGGCTGCTGCCGCGATCGCGATTTTCTGCTCGCTGGCTTTGGACTTTTCGGGGTCGAGCTGGTCGGAGGCGACGCCGAGGATTTCAAAGCCTTGCGCCGCATACTTGGTGTGCAGCGCAGTCAGCCAGGGAATTTCGTACTTGCAGGGACCGCACCAGGTGGCCCAGAAGTTGACCAGCAGCGGACGACCTTTATAGCTTGCGAGCGTTACCTTGCGGCCGGTGGTGTCTTCGAGCTCGAAGGGGGGCGCCGGTTTGCCGAGCAGCGGGCTGGGC
>CAXTSA010000433.1:0-2510 GCA_964246755.1 uncultured Acidobacteriaceae bacterium | reverse complement strand
GAGAAGAAGTACATTGTTGAGTCGATGAGCGGCGGCGTGGCGTTGATCGACTACGACCGGGACGGCTGGCCGGATATCTACCTGACCAATGCGCCCGATGTCGACATGCAGCTCGCCGGCAAAAAGGCTCGCGGCGCGCTTTACCGTAACAACCGTGACGGCACATTTACCGACGTGACGGACAAGGCCGGCGTCGGCTTTCCTTGCTGGGCCATGGGTGCGACGGTGGGTGACTACAACGACGACGGCTGGCCGGACCTGCTCGTTACCTGCTTCGGCGGCGTGGTGCTTTACCGCAACAACGGCGACGGAACATTCGCGGATGCGACGAAAGCTTCGGGCCTGGCGAGCGACGCGGGCTGGGCGACGGGCGCGGCGTTCGGCGACTATGACGGCGACGGCAACTCAGACCTGTTCGTCGCGCACTATGTGGATCTCGATTTGAAAGACCTGCCCACTTTCGGCTCGAAGCTGACCTGTACGTATCACGCGATCCCGGTGCAGTGCGGTCCGCGCGGGCTGCGAGGGACCGCGGACGCGCTCTATCACAATAACGGCGACAGCACGTTTACCGATGTTGCGCAAAAGGCGGGGGTGAGCGACCCGCAGAAGTTCTTCGGGCTCACCGCAGTATGGTCGGACCTGAACGACGACGGCCATCTTGACCTGCTGGTCGCAAACGATGGCGAGCAAAATTATCTCTACCGGAACAACGGCAACGGCACGTTTACCGACGTGGCCTACCAGTCGGGCGTTGCGGTCAACCAGGATGGGAGCGAGCAGGCGAACATGGGCATCGCGCTCGGCGACGCTCTACACACCGGCCGCTTTTCGATCGCGATCACGCACTTCAGCGACGAGTACACGGAGGTTTATCGCAACGACGGCGGACTGAGCTTCACCGATGTCGCCTACGCCGCGGGCATCGCGCGCAGCACGCAGCCGTTTGTAGGCTGGGGCGATGCGTTTGTCGATGTCGACAACGATGGCTGGCCGGATTTTCTGATGGTGAACGGCCATGTGTACCCGCAAGTGGACTCGGGCGAGGTCGGCACGCGCTACCGGGAGCCGAAGCTGCTGTTCCTGAACCAGCGCAACGGCGTGTTTCGCGATGTGAGTAAGCAGGCCGGTCCCGCGCTCCAGGTGCCGCAGGTAAGCCGGGGCATGGCGGTGGGCGACCTGTTCAATGATGGGCATGTGGAGGCGGTGGTCGAGAATCTGGAAGGCGGACCGATGGTTCTGCGGCCTGAAGGCGCGGCGCACGCGCACTGGATCGGCTTCGAGCTCGGCGGCGCCGCGGCGAACAGGCTTGCGCTGAACGCCAGGGTCAAGGTGACCGCGGGCGACCTGGTGCAGGTGGATGAGGTGCGCAGCGGCGGCAGCTATCTGTCGCAGAGCGACCTACGCCTGCACTTCGGCCTCGGCGAACACGCCGTGGTCGACAAGGTGGAGATCCAGTGGCCTGGCGGAAAAACAGAGACGCTGACACACCTCGCCGCCGACCACATCTACTCCGTGCTGCAAGGGCATGGTGCGGTGCCGCATGAGCAGATACGTCCTTCCGCGCTCGCGAAGGAAGGTGCGCATTGATCTCCCACCGCAGGAACGCCGGAAGGAGCCTGACGGCCGCGCAGCCCGGGCGACCGTTTTACCTCACCGACGAGTCCCGGGATCGCACCTATAGCACCAGCGTGGACGCGGCAGCCGCGATCGGCAAGCTGAAGCTTTTCGCCGAGCGGGGTGGAGAGCGTCGTGCAGGATGGGGATGGAAACGTGTATCTGGCAGCGGGGCAGGTTTACAAATACCGCCCGAGCGGGGCTTTGCTGGGCACCATCCCGGTACCGGAGCGGCCCATCGATCTCCTGTTTGGCGGCCCGGATGGCCGTACGCTCTTCGTGTTCACGCACACGTCGCTGTACGCGATCCGATTGTGAAGCGCTCGCTCGGGCAGCGCGCGCATGCCTTTTTCGCGCTCGACGCATCAAAATGCCGGAAGGAGAAACCATGCCAGAAAGTATCGATCACGAAAAAGTAAAAACGACGCTTGCGAAGCTGATAGATATGCTTCGCGACAGCCACCAGGGTTTTACGGACATTGGGAAACACATCAAGGACGAACCGGCGCGCGTGTTCTTCATGCAGGAGACGCAGGCTCGTGCGAACTTCTCGGGCGAGCTTGAGAATGAGTTGCATCATCTCGGCGTGAAAGACGTGCACCAGAGCGGGATGCTCTCGGGCAAGGTGCATCGCGCCTGGGGCGAGCTCAAGGCGAATCTGGGAGGCGGCGACCACACCCTGCTGGCCACCGCAGAGCAGGGCGAAGACGCGGCCAAGAAAGCGTATGCCGAAGCATTGTCAGAGCATTTGCCGGCCGACATTCGCGATCTGCTGACCCGTCAGCAGGCGCACATCCAGATGTCGCATGACAAGGTGAAGGCGATGCGGGACGGGAAAGCGTCGTAGCGTTCGGGCAAGGTATGAAGTGAAAGGGCTGTGGGAAGTTTGGCCG
>CAXTSA010000432.1:0-2527 GCA_964246755.1 uncultured Acidobacteriaceae bacterium | reverse complement strand
AGTGTGCAGTGCTCAGTGTGCAGTGCTAAGTGCTCAGTGCTCAGGAGGAGATCGTTGGACTATTCGGCTTGCGTAGAACGATCCTCGACGCACACTGCCCGTGTTCATGCCAGCGCAACTGAGCACTGAGCTCTAGGAGCTGAGCACTACGCGAGCCGGTGGTGGCCGCGCATGCCGCAGAGGATCTCGTACGGAATGGTGTTGCACCAGTTGGCATGGTCCTGGGCGGTGACGCCTTCGCCTAGCAGCGTGACCTCGTCGCCGATAGCGGGGGATGTGGTGTGATCCGTGATATCGACGACTGTGAGATTCATGCTGACCCGGCCGAGCACGGGGGCTTTCTGGCCCGCGATCATGACCCAGCCGTTCCCGATGCCGCTGGAGGCTTCGCGGCGAAGGCCGTCCGCGTAGCCGACCGGGATCAGCGCAGTACGCATCTGGTGTGTCGCCGTAAAGGTGGCGCCGTAGCCGACGGTCTCGCCGGGGGCGAGGTCACGCAGACCGATGATGCGGGTCTTCCAGGCGGCCACCGGCAGGAGATGCGGGGCCAGGCGGGCCTGGCCTGCCGGGGCGTTTTGGAGCGGGAGGGTGTAGCCGTAGAGGGCGAGGCCGGGGCGCAGGAGCGGCGTGGCGCTCATGTCGTTGAGGGCGAAGTCGCGCAACCAGTCGAGAGTCGATTCTTCGTCCACGGCGGAGCTGTTGCCGAGGTGAAGGTACTCGGGCATGAGTTGGCTGGCGAAAATCTGCTCCAGCGCGGGGCCGAGGCGGCCGATCTGTTTGCCCGTTTCGAGAGAATGGGCGACTTCGGCGGAACTGAGGTGGCTGAAGACGCCGACGGCACGGACGTGAGGGGCGGTGCGGAGGGCGTCGAGCAAGGCGGCGAGTTCTGCGCCGGGCGCTGCGCCCTGGCGGCCCATGCCGGTGTCGAGTTCGATCTGCACGGCGATGCGCCGGTGGAAGGGAGCGGCAGCGCGCTCGATGGCGCGGACGTGGTCGGAGGTCCAGAGCACTGGCGTCAGTTGATGCTCGACAATGCCGGCGGCGTCCTCGGGTTCGAAGCCGGACATGACGACGATGCGGCTGGGGCGGTCGGACAGACCCGCCTTCATCAGGGCGGTGCGGATGCGGATGCCCTCCTCCAGGTCAGCGACGCCGAGCCATTCGACCCCGGCTCCGACCAGCACACAGGCGCAAAGCTCTGCTCCGTGGCCATAGGCGTTCGCCTTCAGGACGCACAGGAGCTGGAACTCGGGGCCGGCAACCTGCTGAACCACGCGCAGGTTGCTGCGAAGGCGTTCGGCGGAGATGTCGATCCAGCTCTTCACGGAGGTCTCGGCCCTAGCGGACGTAGGTGTAGGTGCCGCAGAGATTGGTGGCGTTGGCGAGGGAGTCAGCGGTCAGCGCGGGGATGTCGTTACCGGAGAACAGCGCGAGTTGCAGGCTTTTGCCAACGACGTAGGTGGCCACCCACTGGGCGTCTTCGGAGCCGCAGAGCGTGTTCTTGTGAAGAAAGCGCTTGTCGCTGGGGATATCGGTCCTGTAGAGACTGCCGCCGCCTACGCCGCTGGGATCGGCATGAAAAAGTGCGGTGGCCTCGGCGGGTGTGAGGCTGCGAATCTGCGCGATCGTGAAGGCGTTGAAGTTGAGGATGAGCTTGATGTCGGTGAAGGCGAGATCGCCGGTGATGGATTTCGCGGTGGTGCTGGCCGCGCGCCATTGACCTTTCTCCTGGGCGGAAAGGAGGGAGGAAAAGGCGAGGATGCCGGTTGCGGCGACGGTGAAAAGCTTGCGGTCCTTCATCTAGTGATGATGGCAGTTGCGAAGGCTTTGAGCAAAGATCATAGGGGCGGATGGTTCGGGTGTCATCTGCGGTGAAGAGCGGGGCCGCGGCACCGGGAAAGTCATGCGGCTAGGCCCTGGAATTGCTTTCCCCACCGGTGTTCCAAAAAGTCTGGGAGATAAAGACCGTCGTCGAGCTCGGGCCACCAGATATCGAGGCCTTCTGGTCCGATTTCCAGGTTGGCTGCTTGGTCCTCTGTAGCGTTCTTTAGTTCGCCGAGTGATTCACGGGGAATCAACAGGCGTTGTCCGTTGCTCAGGCGAAGCATGAGGAAGCGCAATTCTGGTTCGGGGTGGTAAACCGCTTCCATGATGGTTGGAAAGCTGTTGAACTGTTTCGCGCGCTCGAGAGCTGCATCAATTTCTGCGTCCGTAGTCAGGTCATTCGGATGGCGTTTCATGTGTCAGCTCCCAGAGTGCCAAGAGTTCGGTTGCGTGATGCGCAGCTATATGCAGGATGTGACGAACTGCGCTGCGCTTTGCATTGCTTGGCCGAATCGCATCCCAGCGTTTTGCTTCGCGGACGGTGCCGTCCGGGAGCAGGTCGATGATGACGCGAGCGCCTTCATAGCGTCCGTGGGCGTGCGGCGGCGGATGATCGTGTGAATAAACCGCGAACCAGACGCCGTCGAAGGTTCTTGAGCCCACGGTACTACTTTAGCAGTGGTTTGTTCTGCCAAAAAATGCC
>CAXTSA010000431.1:0-2555 GCA_964246755.1 uncultured Acidobacteriaceae bacterium | reverse complement strand
GTACCGTGATGCGGCGTTTTTCCAGGACGACTACAAGCTGACGCCCGAGCTTACCGTGAACCTTGGCCTGCGCTACGAGTATGACCAGCCTATTTACGAGGTGAACAACAAGGAAGCGAACGTGGACCTGGCGACCGGGACCGTTTACCTGGCAAAGCAGGCCGGGGCGGATGGTGTTTTCGGCGACAGCCATGCGCTGTACCACCCGGTGTATACGAACTTTATGCCGCGTGTGGGCTTCTCATGGCAGCCGGCGCAGCGGGTTGTGTTTCGCGGCGGCTACGGGATCACGAACTATCTTGAGGGCACGGGCGCAAACCTGCGGCTGACCTTCAACCCGCCGTACCAGGGCTCGTACCAGGAGAGTGCCTTTACGCCGACGCAGACCTCGGCGGGCACGCCGATTACGCTGGCCTCGGGCTTTCCGTCGGGCAGCGATGCGCCTGTGACCGTGTACCGGGCATGGGATAGTCATCTGCGACCGGCATTTATCCAGGAGTTCACCTTTTCAAACGAGGTGGAGCTGAGCAATCAGACGTCTGTGTCGATGGCTTATCTGGGCCAACTGGGGCAGCACCTGATCGATGCCCGGGCGGCGAACCAGATCCAGCAGGGGCAGGCGGTGGCGCCGTTCGCGGCGCTGGTAGGGCAGGGCGGCAATGTGGTCGAGACGCAGTCGGCAGGGGTGATGAAGTACAACGCCGCGCAGGTGCAGGTGCGGCACCGGCAGAGCAACGGGCTGGAGTACCAGGTGAACTATACCTGGGCGCACTCGCTGACGAATACCTCGGGGTTCTTCGGGGTGACGGGGGTGAATGGCGCGAGCCCGTACTGGCAGGACGCGTATAACGGCCACGCGGACTACGGCAACTCGGGCTTCGACGTGCGGAACAATCTTTCGGCGACAGGGGTGTACCAGCTGCCGTTTGGGCGTGGGCAGCGGTTCGGCAGCCACATGAACCGGATTGTGGACGAGGCCGCCGGGGGATGGAAGATCACGGGCGACGCGATCGTGTACTCCGGCTTCCCGGTCACGATCAACGGGCCGAACAACACCAACCTGAACAACCGGGCGGAGCGCGCGAACCAGTACCGGCGGTTGTATGTGCATAACCGCTCGCTGGACAACTGGTTCGGCACGGACCCTTCGGCTGTGCCGTGCAATACGCCGGGCGAGAATAACGGGCAGTGCGCGTACGGGGCCGCGGCACCGGGGCAGTTCGGCTCGGCGGAGAACAACACCGAGAGGGCGCCGGGGTATGACCAGGTGGATATTGCCGCGGGCAAGGCGTTCGCGATTACCGAGGCGCAGCACCTGGAGTTCCGCTCGGACTTTTTCAATATCATGAATATCGCGAGCTACTCGAACCCGGACAACACGATTACGGACGGCACCTTCGGAAAGATCACGGATGTGCGGTCGATTCCGCGGACCATTCAGTTTTCGCTGCACTACTCGTTTTAATGTCGAGATGGGGTTTGAGTCAGGGCAGCCTTCGCGGGCTGCCCTTTTTGATTGCTTTAGACTGGGCAGCCAGGGAGTGTCGACTGCTTTGAGATCACAGACTGCTTGGCCCGACGAGAGATTGCCGGAACTGCTGCAGGCAGCGCGCGCGGGCTTGCCGCTGCTGCTTGGGCAGGTTGAGGAGCTGGTGCGGATCGAGTCGCCGTCGCACAACAAGGCTGCCTGCGATGCGGCGCTGAGGCTTGCGGGGGAGTGGGCGCGGGGGCTGGGCGGCGCTGTGCGGTTCCATCGTAACCGGGACTTTGCCGATTCGCTGGAGGCGCGCTTTGGTGTCTCGCGACGACGCGGCCCGGAGCAGAAACCGGTGCTGCTGCTGGGCCACCTGGATACGGTTTGGCCTGAGGGTACGTTGCGCACGATGCCGTTTCGCGTGACGCGCGACCGGGTGAGCGGACCGGGTGTGCTCGATATGAAGGCTGGGGTGGGTATGGCGTTTGCGGCGCTGCGAGTGCTTCGCGAGCTCGACGCGCCCATGCGCCCGGTGACGCTGCTGCTGCACGGCGATGAGGAGATCGGCAGCCCGGCCTCGCGCCCGGTTACGGAGCGGGTGGCGCGCGCGTGCGAGGCGGTATATGTACTGGCGGCCGCGCAGGGCGACGGTGGAGCGTACAAGACGGCGCGCAAGGGCGTGGGGCATTACACGTTGCGGGTGCAGGGGGTCGCGGCGCACAGCGGAGTGGACTTTTTGGCCGGGCACAGCGCGGTGCTGGAGCTTGCGCGGCAGCTTACGGCGATTGGGGCGCTTACGGACCTGGAGCGCGGGCTTACCGTGAACCCCGGCGTGGGTTGAGATCGATGTGCGGATTGCGCGGCGGGGCGATGCGGCGCGTATCGAGCGCGGGCTTCGGCGGCTGCGACCGGTCGATCGCGGCTGTTCGCTGACGCTTGCGGGAGGGATGAACCGGCCGCCGATGGAGCGATCGCGTGCGGGTGCCGGGTTGTTTTTGAAGGCGCGGAGATACGCCGCGGGTTTAAATATCCGGCTTGAGGAAGCGGCGACCGGGGGCGGGTCGGACGGGAACTTTACGGC
>CAXTSA010000430.1:0-2562 GCA_964246755.1 uncultured Acidobacteriaceae bacterium | reverse complement strand
ACCGCCAGCTGCTCGAAGGTGCGCTGGCGTCGATCAAAACCGTCCGCAAGAACCTGGGCGGCGTGACCATGATCGGCCAGTCAGCCGAGGACTTGGGCGAGAATGCCGATTCTATCGTGAACTCCTGCACGTCGTTCCTGTTCCTGAAGGATGCCACCTTCAACCGGAAACGCTACGCCGAGCTCTTCAAGATGAACGAACAGCAGATCGCTCTGTTCGAGAGCCTTCAGGACCGCGAAGCGTTGTACATGCGCCGCGACGGAATCACGAAGATCGTCACACTGAACCTCGACCCACGCAGCTACGCCACGTTCTCCACCAAGCCGAAGGACCGGGTGCGCCGGTCGAAGCTGATCGCCAAATACGGACTAGCCGAGGGCATCGCCCGCTTCGCCCATGGCGAGACCGCATAAGAAAGGACAAGAACAGTGAAACCGCCTATCCCCATCCTGATTGCAACCGGCCTTGCTCTCGGCTCTGCTCCGCTACGCGCGCTCGCCCCGGCTCACCCGCTCGTGCCAAGCACGCCCCGCACCGTCACCGTCTCGGAGTCGACGACTCCGCCCCTCGTTCGCGCTGGCCTTTTGCAATCGACACTCATCGTTCTTCCTGCCGAGGAAAAGGTCGCCAACGTGTTTGCTGGAGATACGGTGGATTGGGTATTCGACGGCGGCCACGTGGCTTCGCGCTTCATCAGCGTGAAGCCGAAGCTGGCCGGGAGTTCAACGGATATTCATATCGTGTCGGACCACGGGAATGAGTACACGCTGCAGTTGCACGAGGTTTCGGCCGAGGAAGATACGCAATTTGATTCCAAGGTTTTCATCAGCGCAGACGATAAGGCTGCGCAACAGCGACTCACGGACCTGCCGGTCTTCGTGCCTGCTGCCGACCTCGACAAAGCGAAGCAGGAAGCGGCAGCGGCGAAGGCCGCCCAGTCTGCGGAACTGAAAGCGGAGGAGACAAAGGCCGAGCAGTGCCGCAGCCAGTACCCCGGTTTGCTTCGTTTCGACTACGCCTGGGATGAAAAGAAAGGCAAAGAGCTCGGCCTGCAGGAAATTTGGCATGACGACAAGTTCACCTATCTGCGGGGCAAATTCCAGGAGACGCCCGCTCTCTACGAGGTGAAGGATAAGAAGCTCTCGCTCATCAACTTCGATTTCAGCAATGGGCTTTACACCGTGCCGAAGCAGCTCGACAACGGGTATCTCACGATCGGGAAGCAAAAGGTTGAGTTCCATCGCACCACAGGGAGCAACTAGCCATGCCCGACCAGAACCAGGTACAGCCAACCATCCCGGACCAGCCAGAAGCGAAACCGCCTCTGCGCAAAGGCGCTCCGCTGGTCATCGCCCTCATCGTCATCGTCGCGCTCATCGGGCTGGCGAACGTCTCCAGCCTCATCAGCGGCAACAAGAAGGCGGCTCCGCAGTCAGCATTGACCATGCGCCCGAGCGCTCCCAACGCGCAGCAGGTGACGAGCTTCGAGACGCAGCAGCAGATTCAAGCCCGGCGCGATATGGAGGAACGTCAACGGCAGCAGCTCCTAGCCGCACAGTTGCAGCAGCTCCAGCAGGAGCAGAGCGTGCCCGGCCCAGAGGCTCCCAACGCGCCACCGATGACAACGGCCCAGCGCTCCGCAATCTATGGTGAGAGCCCTAATGCACCGCAGAAGACCTCCGGCGTCTCTGAAGCGCAAGCCCAGGCAAAGCAGAAAGCGCTTGCGAAAGAAAAGCAGCACGAAGACGCACTGGCCAGCGACACCGTCGCGATCGACTTCTCCCATGAAGTGAGCGCGCCGACTGCAGCGAGACCGGTACAGGTCACTGCCAACACGGCAGAAGCTAAGGACAGCGCTTCATCTTCGGACTTGACGGCGGTGGGTGGAATACAACCGAAAGCTACCGGGACGACTGACCCGATGTCGTCCTACGACTTCGACCAGTACCAGGGGCGCCTGTTCCGGGTGTTTGAAGGGACCGTGTTGGAAGGCGTCGTCACCAACCACGTCGATGGCGGCCTAAGCGGACCCATCCTTGTCATGCTGACAACGGACTACTACTCGCACGACCACCAGCAGCTCTTGATGCCGCAAGGCACGCGCCTGATCGGAACCGTCCAGAGCGTCGGCAACGCGCAGCAGCGCAAGATCTTCGTCACCTTCCATCGCGCGGTTTGTCCCGATGGCTTTTCACTCGACTTCGACAAGTATCTCGGGCTTGACCAGATCGGCACCACCGGCCTCGCGACCAAGGTGGATCACGGTTACCTGATGGCGTTCGGAGCCGCAGCCGCGATTGGAGGTCTGGGTGGACTCACGCAGATCGGCAACAACGGAAGCGTGCTCGCGCCGTCGACACAGATCCGGAACGGCATTTCGGAGCAGAGCGCGGCTGAAGGTGAACAGGTGCTGAACCACTTTCTGAACCGGCTGCCCATCATCACGCTCAAGGAAGGTACCCGCGCCCGGGTGTACATCGGGCGGGACATCCTGATCCCTTCGTACTCGGAGCATCGCGTTGATCCCACCCTTTAGGAGAAAGGAGGTCCCATGCATTCCGG